>NZ_JAMYSE010000137.1:0-12540 GCF_040321795.1 Mesorhizobium sp. M0244
CCACCCATTGCAGATTATCCGACTGATCAGGCGGCGTCCGATATGTCCGACTCTGCCTCAAGAATTCCCACAGGTATGGACAGCGATCTCGCTATCCGATTCCGATAGCCCTTATTGTACTTTAGACCCCGCTCGATGTTTTGGATTTCCTGAGCGGCAAGCCCGCACGCGACCGCGAGGTCCTCGATTGAATACCCAAGGTGCTCACGATAAGCGCGGATGATGTGGGTCCCCTGCGACATAGCCGTCAAGACTGGCTCGGGAATGCGCGAATCCTTCATAAACATCTCCAAGAAGATGGGAGCGCCTGACAAATCGGGAGATTTCCTCCCCGACCCTGGCGCACATCCAGCAAATCAAAAAAATGGACGTCCATTCGGCCGGACCGGCCTCATCCATGGAATGGGCCACTTGAAATTGGCAGCCGGGTCGGAATATGGCGGCTCACCTGCTTCTGATCAAGTTCTAAGAACCTGCCCGCCATGAGATGGCCTGATCGGCTGTAGCGCATTCGACCTGCGATCCTACACGACTCATTCTCCCCGATGGCTTTCTTGAACAGCAACTCGAACTCTCATTGACGCCTCCAGTGGCTATTCGCGGCACCGTCCACCCAGCCTCGCGGACGCTGATACCTTCGACCAATTTCCACCGCCGATGCAGCGAAGATGGACAAGCATCGCCACCTATAAAGGTTCACAATCACTCGACCGTGACCGATTTTGCGAGATTGCGCGGCTGGTCTACGTCTGTGCCCATGAAGAGCGCCGTGTGGTAGGCAAGAAGCTGTATCGGCAGCGAGAAGATCATCGGCGCGATAATCTCGTCGACAGCCGGCAACACGAGCGTGTGCATGGTGTTGAGTTTCGATGCGGCTGCCCCTTTTTCATCGGTGATGAGGATAATCCGCCCTCCACGGGCAGCCACTTCCTGCATATTGGAGACGGTCTTGTCGAAAAAGCGATCATGGGGCGCGATGACGATCACTGGCATGTTGTCGTCGATCAATGCGATCGGACCGTGCTTCAATTCACCCGCCGCATAGCCCTCGGCATGGATGTAGGAAATCTCCTTGAGCTTCAGCGCACCTTCCATCGCTAGCGGGAAACTGGTGCCACGGCCGAGATACAGGACGTCACGACACTTTGACAGTTCGCGCGACAGGAACTCGATCTCCGGCTGGATGCTGTTGAGTACCTGGCCCATGACGCGCGGCACTTCGGCGAGGCTCCTGACGAGCGCCTGCAGCTCGTCTTCGGTTACGGTCCCGCGGGCTCTGGCGGCGCCGATGGCGAGTGCGGCTAGAACCGCAAGCTGGCAGGTAAACGCCTTGGTGGAGGCGACGCCAATCTCCGGTCCGGCAAGGATCGGGAAGACCGCATCGGCCTCCCGAGCGATGGTCGATTCGCAGGCATTGACGATAGCGCCAATTTTCAGCCCACGCTCCTTGCAGTACCTCAACGATGCGAGCGTATCGGCGGTTTCGCCGGACTGCGAAATGAAAAGAGCCGCCGACTGCGGCGACAACGGGATCTCGCGGTAACGGAATTCGGACGCAACGTCGATTTCAACCGTCAGGCGCGCATAGCGTTCGAACCAGTATTTTCCGATCAGTCCGGCGAGATAGGCGGTCCCGCAGGCCGAGATCGCCAAGCTCGGGATCCTGGCGAAATCGATGCCAGAAACCATGTCGGCGCGATTCTCTATGATGTTGCTATAGTGACGGAGAGCATGGGCGATGACTTCGGGCTGCTCGTAGATTTCCTTCTCCATGAAGTGGCGATGGTTGCCCTTGTTGGCCAGATCGGCCGCGGCCGTGGAGGTATGGCGCGGACGCTCGACGGGATGGCCGTCGAAATCGAAGATATGGGCGCCCGAATTGCCGACAACGGCCCAGTCGCCCTCGATGAGATAGGTAATTTCATTGGTGAAGGGAGCGAGCGCGATCGCGTCGGAGCCCAGGAACATCTCGCCGTCGCCGTGACCGATCGCCAGCGGTGGTCCGTTGCGCGCCGCCATGATGGTCGACGGATCATCTTCGAAGAGGACGGCAAGCGCATAGGCGCCCCTGACGCGTTTCAGCATGGCACGCATCGCCTCTTGCCGCCTCATGCCCTCCCGGCGGTGTCTTGCCAAGAGATGCGCGACGACCTCGGTGTCGGTATCGGTCTGGAACTCGGCGCCAGCCGCCGCCAATTCGTCCTTCAGCTCGGTGAAATTCTCGATGATCCCGTTATGGACGACGGCGACACCGTCGGTAAAGTGCGGGTGCGCATTGCGTTCCGTCGAGGCCCCATGGGTTGCCCAACGCGTGTGGCCGATGCCGATGTTGCCGCTCAGCGGCTCTTCCTTCAGTCTCCTCTCGAGATTGACGAGCTTGCCCTCGGCGCGCCGGCGGTGCAAGGCACCTTCGGTGATCGTCGCAACGCCGGCGGAATCATAGCCGCGATATTCCAAACGCTTCAATGCGTCGACCAACCGATCCGACACCGGCTGTTGCCCAACGATGCCAACAATCCCGCACATGTTCGTCTTCCCATTCTTGCCGGCAGCTTCAGCCCACGCGAGACGGATACCCATCCGGCCGCTTTCATTGGGGATCTTGTAGTAGTATTCGGTAATATTGGTACAATTGATTGTAGGGATAACTATCATCCACCCCATGGATGAGCCCCTGATCTAAACTTCTCGTTGCGCCTGACGCCCTCATGACCGAACGCAAGCCCACACCCCGCGGCACGAAGGAACAATCGGCCATGCGCGACCATCCCGGCTACGCACCTGACACGAAGCGCCGCCGCTCGTGATCACGCGGTGATCGGCATGATCACAAGCACTGTAGTTAGGCAGCATCAGCGACGCATGATCGGCATCATCATCATCGGCAGCGTCGGCGCCGTCGGCATGATTCACGTGTTCGTCACGTTGATCATAATCATCGTCGCCGCCGATCAAGTTTAATGCCTGCCGCTGTTGACGCGGCTTTCGCCGGTAGAGTTTAGCCCGCGATGGCCTGTCAATACGCTGTTGGTCGGCATGGCCGAAACCGAGAGTCAGGCGGCACAGGCCACAGAGCACGTTCAGCGACCGTTTCAGTCAGCGCCGGCTTTGTCGGGGTTCGTAACGTCATCAGGATTCTCGGGGCATGAATGCACTATCACGAAAACGTTGGTTCTCAGTGCTTCGTCCGTATTACTCAAACCCGATTCCCGCTGCGGAAGAACTAGGCGCGTGTCACGTCTTGTACAAGGCACAATAGCAGTGAGAAATGGAGATTGATGCCTGCGCGTTTTCGAATAAGACAATCACCAAGCTGTCACCCGAATTACATCAGGAACTGTCTATAGCCGCCGCCCATCAGGTAGCGGCCACGTTGGATGGCGCGACGCACCTGATCGCGAAGATGGCTACCTGGATGAGACCAATCTTCTTCGACACGGCGTCTCCCGAACAGGGCAATGGCGATCTCCTGATGAGATGCTCCCGCAAGCGAGCCATCCAAAGCCTGGAGCACGATACGCAGACGCGCTCCGCGGGGTTCCGGCGGAAAGCAAGCAGCTGCCAGGCGGCCGCAACCATTGATGTCGTTCAGGAACTGAAGGGCAGCGACATGGAAGTTCAGGTGCTGCGGCTGCACGATCGCGTCGACATATAGCCGCAACGGGCGGAGAACGGATGCACCGGAAAGGGCGATCTGCAGACTCCGGCAGTCCTCCCTCAGCAGCACGTGCTGCACGCCGGCAGGTGTCAGCAGGATGTCCTTGCAGCATGAGAGCGAAGGGAGATCAAGCGGTTCAAAATCGTGGTCGAGCCCAACCGGCTCCGCGGCCGCTCGTAGAATACGGGCGCAGTCGCGCGGATCCCAAAAGACCCTTGCCGACGTAGCGTCCGACTGTGGCGCGTCCGCGAAAAAGGAGGCTCCATTGTCTTAGGAAAGATGATCCTGTCGTCAACTCGATTATCTTCATGTCGGCCTGGGCTCCGACAATGTAGGCGGACGGTGCCATTTTGGCGTGGTCGCGCTGAAATTGTGGATTGCGCCGAAGAAACTCCCAGGCCCAGGCAGTGCGTGGCAATCGTCTGGCGTAGTGGTAAGCTTCGTGACGACGCCAGTCCGGCCAGCATACAAGACCGACCGTCGCTTCCTTGGGCAGACCAGCATCCTTCACGGCTCAGGTGTCCACAATGGCGCTATGCCGACGGGCCTAGAACCGGTTGCCACAGTACCGGTCCGCTCAGACGTCCCCTGCTGCGGATGCGCAAAAGGCTCGCGCGGGAAATCTCGAGAAACCCGGCCACCGCCTCCGTTTTGCCGACGGACTTGGGTTGTCCGATGCGCGACAATGGCCACGTCGCGAGGCGAAGGATCCGTTCCATGCGCGTGTCCGTCACCGTTACTATCCGGGTCAGATCCTTGGCCAAGCCGAACTCGATCATGCCCGCGAAGAGCTCGTAGGTTGCCTGGGCCAGTCCGCCCGCTGCCTTGGGCGCCGACGGAGGGAGATCGAGCGCGAAACGACTGCTCTCCCATATGTCGGAGGTCGAGGGCACGACGTCAGCACCCAGCAGCACCGGGAACGTGTCGCGCAACATTGTGGGTCCGGTGCTGGGCAAAAGACGCACGCAACCGCGAATTCGCCAGTCGGATCCCTTGAGGAGCAGATAGACAGGCTTCAGACCATCAAACGGGTCTGTTTCCATCTGGTCTTCGGTATCAACTTCCCAATCGAGCCTTTCCTTGAACACCCGAAACCTGAGCCCGTGCATCTCTTTGAGCTCGCTTGCGAACTCGTCGTAAAGGTCTGGTGTTATCAGCTGCATCATGGTCGCCTCCGTGCGGGATGTGTTCCCGCCATCGAAGGGCAAAGCCGGCAGCGATGCAGCCTGTAGAGGTTTACAGCTATCGTGGCCGACGAATCAGGATCTCGCCTGGCCGGAGGCAGCCAGTCGTGCAACGGCCTGGTTGATCGTCCGAACGCCAAGCTTTGCCTTGGCGTTTTCCAGATGAAAGGTCACGGTGCGCTTTGAGACGCCGAGAAGCTGGCTGATAACCCAAGCCGACTTGCCGCGCGCCGCCCATTTCAGGCACTCGAACTCCCGCGGGGTGAGCGTTACACCATCCACCACGCGATCGTCGGCGAGCCTGCGCCGGACATGGATATGAAAGTTGATGGCCACCAGCTGCAATGCTTTTTCGTAACGTGTCAGTGACCGCAACAGAGGCGGACGGGACTCGTCGGAAGCAAAGGTCAGGGCAGCAAACCGGCCGCGATGATCATGCATGGACATCGTCAGGCCGCCGCGGATGCCAAACTCAGCCGCACTCTCCAGAATTTGTTGCTGCGAATTCGGCAGACAGTGCCGAGCGCGATCCACACCCCAATCGAAGGTATCCCAGCCTTGCAGCCCGCGCAGGATGACCGGATCAAGACTGTGGTACCGCTGTTGCAGATAACGTGATGTCCAAGATGAAGGATAGTTTGAGATCAATTGCGGGGCGTCGCCGGAGGCCGACGGGTAAGTGAAATAGGCGAATAGCGGAAAATCGAAGCCGGCTGCAGCGGATGCCATTGCCTCACGGAGATCGGCAGCATCAACACTTGCAGACAGTTGCTCGACGAAGTTCTCAAACACGCGATGCATTTGCGCTTTGCGTAACCTCCGTGATCGCTCGATGCCAGGCAGAGACCTTGTTTTAAACGATCCCGGACGGATACAGCGCGTGCCGAGAACCCCGTTAATCTGTTGAAACCCGTGATATTCTGACGTTGTCTATGAGCCGTGTGCCGCCGAGCCAGGCCGCGACAAGCAAGCGTGCAGGTCGGCCAAGGCTTGTCATGGGTCGCAAATCTGCCTCGTCGCGAAGTTCCAGGTATTCGATCTCGCGATAGCCTGCAGCCAGAATTGCTGCGCGCGCTTCGGCAAGCGTTGGCAGGACGGGCGAGCCGCGGGCAAGCCGCTCAGCCGTCTCGAGCAAGACCGATGGTAGCTTGTGGGCAACAGCACGCTCTGCTGGCGAGAGCCGGACATTGCGCGATGATAGTGCAAGACCGTCGGCTTCGCGGACTGTCGGACAAGGAACAATGGTGATTGGAATATCCAAGTCCCGGGCCATACGCCTGACTAGCTGAAGCTGCTGAAAGTCCTTTTCGCCAAAGAAGCCGAAGTCAGCGCTGGTCTGCAGGAAGAGCTTGGCGACGACGGTCGCCACGCCATCGAAATGTCCCGGCCGGAAGGCACCGCACAGGCCCTCGCTGACACCGGACACCGAAACGGTCGTGGCGAAGGCCGCCGGATACATTTCCTCTGCATCCGGCGCATAAAGCAGGTGCGCGCCAAGCGGTGCCAGCTTGGCGGCATCCTCGTCCTCGGTGCTCGGATACGCGGCGAGATCGGCCTGGCTGTTGAATTGCTTCGGGTTGACGAAGAGCGTCACGATCACCCGGTCGGCCTTCTCGAGTGCCGCGCGCACCAGGCTGAGATGGCCCTCATGCAGGACGCCCATCGTTGGCACCACGGCAATCCCCACGCCCTCGCCGCGCCATGCGGCGACGATTTCGCGAAGCCGGGCAACGCTCCTGACAATCGGCACGCTCACGCTGCTTCTCCGCTCTTGGCCGCGTCCGCGTCGGCGGGCTTGGGCGCATCGGCAAACACGTGCTCGGCGGCCGGAAACTGGCGCTCCTTCACTTCCCGCGCATAGGCCGCGATCGCAGCCGCAGCGGCCTCCCCCAGTTCAGCATAGCGCTTGACGAATTTGGGCCGGAAGTCGCCGAAGAGGCCCAGCATGTCGTCGACGACGAGAATCTGGCCGTCACAGGCTGCCGAGGCACCGATGCCAATGGTCGGGGTCGCCACCTCCCCGGTGATCCGGCGGGCGAGCGCCTCGGGAACCTTCTCCAGCACGACCGCAAAGGCGCCCGCTTCGCTCACCGCAAGCGCGTCGCGCCTGATGCGCTCGGCATCCCCGCCTCTGCCCTGCACGCGGTAGCCACCGATGGTGTTGATCGCCTGCGGCGTCAAGCCGACATGGGCCATGACCGGCACGCCGCGCGCGGCGAGGAAGCCGATCGTCTCTGCCATCGTTTCGCCGCCTTCGAGCTTGACGGCCGCGCAGCCGGTCTCGGCCATGACGCGCGCGGCATTGCGGAAAGCCTGCTCGGGGCTTTCCTCGAAGGAACCGAACGGCAGGTCGACGACCATCAGCGCCTGCTCGAGGCCACGGCGCACGGCCTGGCCGTGCGTGATCATCATCTCCAGCGTCACACCGAGCGTCGAGGGCAGGCCGTGGAGAACCATGCCGACGCTGTCGCCGACCAGCACCACATCGCAATGGGGATCGACAAGCCGGGCGACCGGCGTCGTGTAGGCGGTAAGGCAGACGAGCGGCGTCCCACCTTTGCGCGAACGAATATCCGGCGGTGTGATCGCCTTGGTGTCACCAAACGCACTCAATGGACCCTCCTTCCCCAACGTTACCAACCGCGGGTGTCGCGTTTGCCACATTTTTGTGCAAGTGCGAAGAGCTAAAAATGGCCGTGCAGCTGTGCGGTGTTGACGTGCGGACAGGCGCGCTTACACTTAAATCGATTCAGGCGCCCCCGAGCACCAGCCACTTTCGCGAACATGGACGATCAGGCAAAAGGACCCAGGAAAGACAGAGCCGCCGTCAAGGCGGACGAAGTCAAAGTGGACCTGATCGCCTTTGTCGTCGCCGTAAACGACAGTGAACCCTGTGTCCTCACCATCGGCCAGGCGGACACCCTGCCCTCCGGACCATTTGCGCTTGAGCACCGATCGCTGCAATCCGGTTTGAGGGGGTGGGTCGAGCAGCAGACCGGCCATCCGCTGGGGTATATTGAGCAACTCTACACCTTCGCGGATCGGGATCGCATCGGCGCCGAGCGCCAGCAGCGCGTCATCTCCATCAGCTATCTCGCATTGACCCGCAAGGAACAGGCAGCTGGCTCGCCCAAGTGCGGCTGGCAGAGCTGGTATGAATATTTTCCATGGGAGGACCACCGCTCCGGCACGCCTCCGGTCGTGCTGGACGTTCTGCGACCGCGCCTGATTGAATGGGCAGACGGCGTCAGCGACGCGGCCACGCGACGTGAACGCTGGCAGCGGGCGACGATAGCCTTCGGCTTCGACGACCGCCTTTGGAACGAGGAACTCACGCTTCAACGCTATGAGTTAGTCTACGAAGCAGGCCTGGTCCAAGAGGCCGGAAGCGGACGGGACGCGACGCTGCCTCCGCTGGTGCCCAGCAAGTCTATGGTCGCCGATCATCGCCGCATCGTGGCGACCGGCATTGCGCGGCTGCGCTCCAAGATCAAATACCGGCCGGTCGTCTTTGAGCTGATGCCGCCGGTCTTCACGCTTTTGCAGCTGCAGCGAACGGTGGAGGCGCTTGCCGGCAGGCTCGTGCGTAAGCCGAACTTTCGCCGGCTGATCGAGCAGCAGGAGCTGGTCGAAGAGACCGGAGAGGCAACCGCGGAGACCGGCGGCCGGCCAGCGAAGCTTTACCGGTTCCGCCACGCCGTTCTCGACGAGAGGGTCATCGCCGGGACAAAATTGCCGCTGGCGCGGGGTTGACATCGCTTATACTCACAGCAAGTATATGCTGGTTATTTTCACCTAGAGTATAAGCTGGGAGGGGTCGATGAGCGCCATGCTGCCTGCGACCGCGTTTCTCTACGAGCGCGTCCGACGAGTGATCCCGCCGATCGAATGGCCGGCTTTCGTCGAGGATATCGAGGCGATCCTTGCACTGAAGCGCGAGCGCAACGCCATCATCCTGGCGCACAACTACCAGACCCCCGAGATCTTCCATTGCGTGGCCGACATCGTCGGCGACAGCTTGGCACTGGCCCGCACGGCTGCGACGATCGAGGCGCAAGTCATCGTGCTGGCCGGCGTACATTTCATGGCCGAAACGGCCAAGCTGCTCAATCCGCAAAAGACGGTGCTCATTCCCGACCTGCGGGCAGGCTGTTCGTTGGCGGAATCGATCACGGCAGAAGACGTGCGCTTGATGCGCCAGCGTTATCCCGGCGTGCCGATCATCACTTATGTCAACACGTCGGCCGAAGTGAAAGCCGAGTCGGATATCTGCTGTACATCCGGCAACGCCAAGGCGGTCGTCCAATCCCTTGGCGTTCCCCAGGTGATCATGTTGCCGGACGAATATCTGGCCCAGAATATCGCCGCCCAGACCGATGTGCAGATCATCGCCTGGAAAGGGCATTGCGAGGTGCATGAGCGCTTTACACCGGCCGACATCCGCGAGTTGCGCGAAAGCCATCCCGGCGTGATCGTGCTCGCGCATCCCGAATGCCCGCCCGACGTCGTGGCTGAAGCAGATTTTTCCGGCTCGACCGCTGCCATGTCCGACTATGTCGAAAGGCAAAGGCCGGCACGTGTCGTGCTGATGACGGAATGTTCGATGAGCGACAACGTCGCGTTAGCGCACCCAGAGGTCGAGTTCATCCGGCCCTGCAATTTGTGCCCGCACATGAAGCGTATCACGCTTGCCAACATCCGCATGGCGCTCGAGCAGAACCACCATATCGTAACCATCGAACCCGGGATCGCCGGGCGCGCGCGGCTTGCGGTCGAACGGATGCTGGCAATTTGAGCGCCGATGTCCGCAGCTTCTTCGGGCGGCCCATCATCATCGGCGGCGGCATCGCCGGACTGATGACCGCGCTTCAACTGGCGCCGGAGCCGGTGCTGCTTCTGTCCAGGACGCTGCTGGGAGCTGACAATTCGAGCACGTGGGCACAGGGTGGTCTGGCTGCAAGTTTCGGCGAAGACGACGATCCGGCACTGCATCTGGCCGATACGCTTGCCGCCGGGGATGGTCTCTGCGACACAGACGTGGCGAGCCGCATCCTCCAAGCCGCGCCCAAGGCGATAGAGGGGCTTGCGGGCTTTGGGGTTCCCTTCGACCGTACGCCGAAAGGATCACTGTGCCTCGGATTGGAGGCCGCACACAGCCGACGTCGCATCGTTCATGCGCATGGTGACGGCACCGGGCGTGAGATCATGCGTGCCCTGATCGCGGCTGTGCGTTCCACTCCGTCGATTGTTGTCGTGGAGGGCGTGGAAGCGCGCCGGCTGGCGGTGCGAGAGAATGCGATCCGAGGCGTCTGGGCGAGCGGTTCGATAGGACCTGTCTTCTTCGGCTCACGGCGGGTCGTCCTCGCCACCGGTGGGATCGGGGGACTGTTTCTCGACACCACCAATCCTTGCGGCAGTTGCGGACAGGGCCTGGCGCTTGCGGCCCGCGCTGGAGCTGTCCTTGCCGACCTCGAGTTCATCCAGTTCCACCCGACCGCGCTTGACGGCCCGGAACGCCCTATGGTGCTGGTCAGCGAGGCCGTCCGCGGCGAAGGTGCTGCCCTGATCGACGAAACCGGCCAGGCTTTTCTCCAGAGCGTGCCAGGGGCGGAACTTGCGCCTCGTGATGTCTTGGCGCGCGCCGTCTGGAACCATCTTGCCAACGGCCACCGTGTTTTTCTCGACGCGCGGCAACGGCCTGGCCCGGAATTCGCTCGACACTTCCCGACAATCGCATCAGCCTGTCGTGGAGCGGGCATCAATCCCGCGCGCGATCTCATCCCCATTCGTCCGGCCCAACACTACCACATGGGTGGCGTTGCCGTGGACGGCTCCGGTAGGACGTCCGTCAAGGGGCTGTGGGCCTGCGGCGAAGTCGCTTCGACAGGACTGCATGGCGCCAACAGGCTCGCCAGCAATTCCTTGACCGAGGCCGTCGTATGCGCGCGCTGGGTCGCTGAAAGTGTCGCTGGAACGCCTGCTCGCAGAACAAAGCCTGCGTTTGCGGACGTTTACCCATCGCCCGCTCCGACACCCGTGCGTGTTTTCCTGTCGCGCGCACTCGGCATCGTCCGGGATGGTGAAGGTTTGAAAGCAGCCGCACGTGCCTTATTGCCGCTCGCCGAAAGCAAGGACGCGGCCTCGGATCCGGCGGCTGTCGGGCTAATGATCGCGGTTGCCGCCCTGTTGCGCGAAGAAAGCCGCGGCGCTCATTACCGGACAGACTTTCCTCATCATGCGACTGTCGCCCGACGGTCCGAAATCACCCTCGAAGCCGCCTTGGCCGCTGCGCGGGAACTCGGACACTCGCCAAGCCTCGAAGGGGCAAAGTGATGACGCTCTCACCGCTTCCCACGGTCATGCTTGAGCCGCTTGTAAGGGCAGCTCTTCTTGAAGACCTTGGCAGAGCCGGCGACTTGACCACGGAGGCCATCGTCCCGAAGGAACGCCAAGCGGGAACCGTGCTGGCGGCGCGCCAGTCCGGAGTTGTCGCCGGCCTCGATCTGGCGATGCTCGCTTTCCGCTTGATTGATCCTGATATCGAAATCTCGGTGGAGCGGGCAGACGGCTCCAATGTCATGGATGGAGAGGTCATTGCATCAGTGGTTGGCCCTGCCCGGGCCATTCTCACAGCCGAACGGACGGCACTCAATTTTTTGTGCCATCTGAGCGGCATCGCTACAGCAACGGCATCGATCGTCGCCGCGGTTCGTGGATATGGCGCGAAGATCGTCTGCACGCGCAAGACGACGCCCGGATTGCGGGCAGTCGAAAAATACGCCGTGCGCGCAGGTGGCGGATCCAATCACCGCTTCGGCCTCGACGACGCAATTCTGATCAAGGACAACCACATCGCCATCGCAGGCGGCGTTCGCCCGGCGCTCGAGCGAGCACGAAGACGGGCCGGTCATCTCGTCAAGATCGAGGTCGAGGTCGATACGCTGGCCCAGTTGGAGGAGGTACTTGGCTTCGCTCCCGATGCGGTTCTGCTCGACAACATGTCCCTCGCCGATCTTCGCCGCGCCGTCGCAATCGTTGGCGGCCGTGCTATCACCGAGGCTTCTGGCGGGATCGCATCCGATACAGCGCGAGCGATTGCCGCGACCGGCGTTGATCTGATTTCGGTCGGCCGACTGACCCACAGCGCGCCGATCCTGGATATCGGCCTCGACTATTGGGGCTCATGATCGCCTGAGGAACGAACAGGATCGAATCAACTGTCCTTTCCGATCGTCATCAATCAGACAGCAAAGCAAGGCAGAACCGGAGGAACAGCATGGACATGCAAACAGCGAGTCCAACGCAGACATCGCCCCAGGCTCAATCCCCTGACCCTGGAGCGTGGACCCTGGAGAAGGCTCGGGCACTTCACGATGCCCCCTTCAACAATCTCCTCTTCCTCGCGCAAACCGTGCACCGCCAGAATTTCGATCCCAACAAGGTCCAGCTCAGCCGGCTGCTCAGCATCAAGACGGGCGGATGCCCGGAGGATTGCGGCTATTGTAGCCAGTCGGCGCATCACGAGACCGGCCTGAAGGCGTCGAAGCTGATGGAGGTCCGGCGCGTCGTCGCCGAGGCGACCAAGGCGCGTGACGCCGGCGCAACCCGCTATTGCATGGGCGCGGCCTGGCGAAACCCCAAGGCGCGCGACATGGATGCGGTGGTGGCGATGGTCGAAGGCGTCAAGGCGCTGGGCAT
>NZ_JAMYSE010000138.1:0-12180 GCF_040321795.1 Mesorhizobium sp. M0244
ATGCTGGCTGCGATTGCCAAGGCGCGGCGCGACATCGATCTTGTCGCGCTGGAGCGGCTGCTGCCCGATCTCGACGGCGTTGCCAACCCGCTCTCCGCTTTGCCGCATTTTTCGAGCCCCAATCTGTCGCTGGCTGCCGGTCTTGTTGGAGGGTTTGATGCACTGCTCACCCGCGTGAGCGGCAAGCGCAGGCGCAAGAAGCATCGCTCGCAGGCGCGCAAGTTCGAGGCCGTCGGCAGCCATCGCCGCATCGAGGCGAGGACTGCGGACGAGGTGAACAGGCTGCTCGACGCCTTTTTCGAGATGAAGGAATTCCGCTTCCGCAAGATGGGCATCGCCAATGTTTTCGGTGAAGCGGAGGTGCGCGCTTTTTTCCGCTCCCTGTTTACCGAGGCGCTTCAAGAGGAAAACCCGTCCTTCGTGCTGCATGGACTGGAAGTCGCCGGCAAGCTTCGTGCGGTCACCGGCTCGAGCCGTTCGGGCAAGCGGCTGATCTGCGAATTCGGGGCGATCGCCGAGGACGACCTCGCCCACACCAGCCCGGGCGACTTCCTGTTCTTCGACAACATCCAGGAAGCCTGCGAGGCGGGTTTCGAAATCTATGATTTCTCGGTCGGTGACGAACCCTACAAGCGATTGTGGTGCGATGTCGAAACGCAGCATTTCGAGGTCCTGGTTCCGCTGACGCTGAAAGGTCGCGCGCTGGCGCTTGCGCTCAGGCACGGCGCGCGCCTGAAGGCGTTCATCAAGCACAGCCCGACAGTCTGGAAGCTGACCAAGCTGCTGCGCCGCAAGGCAGTTGGGCAGACAGCGCCGGTCGCAGGCGAAAACGACAGCTGATTTCGATTGAGAAAACCGTCTCAGGCCGCCGAGCGCCGTCCCGGCATCGGTCCCGGCGCCACATGGCCGATCGGCGTCACCAGCGTCAGGTCGGGATAGCCGCTCTCGATGAGCGCGACCGCAGCCTGCGCCACCTCGTCGTCCGGCTCCAGCATGGAGAGCAAGACCTCGGCGCCCTCGCCCACCAGGCGGCTGATGCCTTGCGCGTCGGCCGGTCCGCATTCGACCACGACCAGATCATAGGCGGTGGTCAGCGACTGCATGATGATCGGCAGCCGGTCGGCGGCGCGCATGGCACGGACCGGATCGGCTGTGCCGACGGGAATAACGTGGCAGTCCGAATAGAGATCGGGGTGGATCACATCGCTGAACTGCGCTTGCGAGGCTAGCAGATCGGTGATGCCCGGAAACAGCCCGCTGTCCAGCATCGGCCGCGAGGCAGCACCCGAAGCGGTGAGATCAAGCAGCAGCACGCGCAACCCAGCGTCGGAGACTGCGCGCGCCACCAGCACCGCCGAGGCGGCCGCCTCGTCACCTTCCGGCGACACGAATATGGCGCGTGCGGCACCAGTGGCGATCAGTTTTTCCGTGGCCTTGTCGACGTCGACCTCGCCGAGGGTAGAACGTTCCGCTTCAACGTCTCCAGCAGCCATTTCAGAGTACTCCGGTTCGATTTTCTCGGCAGCCGCTTCCGCCACCGCGACGGGTTCCGGCTCCACTTTGGTTTCAATGATACCGTCGTCGTCGGTCTCATCGATCTCGGCGACTGCCGGTTCGGGCCGGGCAACCGGCGGGTCGGGCTGGGCAATTACGCGTTCGGCCTGGGCAGCCGGCATCGCAACCTGCTCGATGTGCTCGAAATGGGCGCCGGCGGCCGGACGCATGGCGCGGCCGGAAAACAGTTCCTGCAGCAGCGTGACAATCGCCATGAGCAGCAACGAACCGACAAAGGCCGCACCGACAATCGGACCAATCTTGGGGAAATAGGGTTCGGTCGGCACCTGGGCCTTCGAAAATACGCGAGCGTCGACAGGCAGGTAGTTGCGATCCTTGCGTGCGGCGGCCTGGAGATAGCTGGACGAATAGAGATCGAGCTGCTGGCGCTTGGTCGCGGCGTCACGCTGCAGCGCATCGAGTTCCACCTGCTCTTCGCCGGCGCGGGCGGACTCCGCCTTCAGCGTGTTGACGTCGGCCACAAGTTGAGCCTCTCGCGCCTTCGCCGTATCGGCCTGCGCCATCAGACCCTTCATGATCTTTTCCGCTTCGTTGCGAATCTGGCGGTCGAGATCGGCGAGCTGCGACTTCAGCGCGCGGATGCGCGGATGATTGTCGAGCAAGGTGGTGGAGAGGTCGGCGATGTTGTTCTTGAGTTCGACTTGCCGCTCGCGCAGGCGCTGGATCAGGTCGGAAGACAATACCTCCGGCACGGCGTCCAGCGAGCCGCCATTGCGCAGCGCCCTGCGCACGCTGTCAGCGGTCGCTTCCGCCGAAGCGCGGTTGGCGCGCACCCGTGACAGTTCGCTCGACAATTCAGACAGCTGCTGAGTGGCAAGCACCGAATTGTTGCCGCCCATCAAAAGATCGGACTGCCCACGGAATGCGGCAACCTTGGCTTCCGCCTCCTTCACCCGATTCTGCAAGTCGGCGATTTCCGGCGCCAGAAAGTCGGTGGCGGCGGAATTCGATTCGAGCTTGGCATTGCCCTTGGAGGCGATATAGGCGTTTGCAATGGCGTTCGGGATCGCGGCGGCAAGCTTTGGATCCTCTGACGAGAACTCGATTGCGATCGCGCGGGTTTTTTCAACGCCATAGACGTTGAGCTTCTCATGCATTGCGTCCAGCACGCGCTCTTCCAGCGGAATCTCGAAGGGATCGCTTTTCAAACCAACGAGGACAAGGGCGCGGCTCAGGGCCGACATCTTCAGCGTCTCGTCGAATTCGGGCAATTTCGCGAGGTTGAGCTTCGCCGCCACCTGTTTGAGGATGTCAGGGGACGAAATGATCTGGACCTCGGTGGCCACAGCCTCTTCGTCGGGAATCGACCTCTCGTTGTCGTTGGCACCGGCTGGCCGCGTGAACTCCGATTCGCGAGGTCCGATCTCCAGCTTGGCTGCCGCCTTGTATTCGGGCGTTGCAAGCCAGGCGAGCGCAAAGGCCAGGCCGGTAACAACCAGCGCGACGACAAGGATGCGCAGCCAGTTTCGCGCCAGGCTGGCGAAAAGCTGCCTGAGATCGACGTCGACATCTGCGGCCGCGGATTGAACGGACATGCATCCCTGCTCCGGTACTGAGTCAGGGTGCAGCGTAAACAACTATGGTAACTCAGTTGTTAATATGGCGGTAAGCACCTGTTAGGTTTTACTGACAAGCCGCAAACAAGAGGCTGAAAACCATCTGCATTTATCGATCCGCCCCGCATCGGCCCTGCGCCTTTACCGGCCATTAACCCTAACAGGATGATAACCGAGCTCGATCGTTAAGGTTTGCCGCAGAGTCGCCGGCTATTCAAAGGTACGTGTCCGCTCATGAAAAGCACTGCTCCCCTTTTCCGCGCGCTGCTTGCCGTATCGATGCTTTCGGGCTGCTCCAGCTACCGGCCGACGCCGGCTGCCTTCCATGAAGTGCTCGACCAGCCCTATCGCCTCGGTGCCGGCGACCGCGTCCGCGTCACCGTATTCGAGCAGGACGGATTGACCAACACCTACAGCGTCGACCAGTCCGGCTATCTCTCGCTGCCGCTCGTAGGCAACGTGCCGGCGCGCGGCCACACCGCCCAGCAACTCGAGGGCGAGATCGCCGAGAAACTGCGCCAGGGCTATTTGCGCGATCCTGACGTTTCGGTCGAAATCGATCGCTACCGGCCGATCTTCGTCATGGGTGAAGTGGGTGCGGCGGGCCAGTATTCCTATGTTCCGGGCCTGACCGTGCAGAAAGCCATCGCCATCGCCGGCGGATTCACGCCGCGCGCCAACCAAGAAAGCGTCGACATTACCCGCGACATCAACGGCAAGGTGATAACCGGACGCGTGGTGACCTCCGACCCGCTACTGCCCGGCGATACAGTCTACGTTCGCGAACGCCTGTTTTGATGTGCTGACCAAGTGGCGGACACACTCAGGATCGTCCACTGCTTTCGCTCACCGGTCGGAGGCATCTTCCGGCATGTGCGCGACCTGACCGAGGCTCAGGTCGCCGCCGGCCATGCCGTCGGCATTGTCTGCGATTCGACGACGGGCGGTGATTTCGAGGAACGGCTGTTCGAACAGATGAAAGGCAGCCTGGCACTCGGCATTCACCGCACGCCGATGCAGCGGCATGTCGGGCCAGGCGATCTCGCGTCGGCCCGGCGCACCTATAGGATCATAAAAGAATTGCGGCCGGACGTGCTGCACGGGCATGGCGCCAAAGGTGGCGCCTATGCCCGTCTGTTCGGCTCATTGTTGCGGGTATCCAGGTCTCGCGTAGCCCGCCTCTATTCGCCGCATGGCGGTTCGCTCCACTATGACGAGACCACCGCCATGGGGAAGCTGTTCTTCGCCCTCGAGCGCTTCATGGCTCGCTTCACCGATTGCCTGCTGTTTGTTTCCGATTATGAGCGGCGAACTTATCGCAGGAAGGTCGGCGAGCCGCCCATTCCGAACGCGCTCGTCCACAACGGCCTGCGCGCCGCCGAGTTCGAGCCGGTGCGGACCGAACACAATGCGGTTGACCTCCTCTATATCGGCATGATGCGCGACCTCAAAGGCCCGGACATCTTCATCGATGCGCTGGGGCTAGCCGCAACACGACTCGGCCGCCCATTGAAAGCGCTGATGGTCGGCGACGGCGACGACCTGCCGCGCTATCGCGCCCAGGTAAATCAGCTCGGCCTCGACGTCAGCTTCCTGCCGCCGATGCCAGCCAGGCTCGCCTTCGCGCTGGCCGAACTGGTCGTCGTTCCCTCGCGCGCGGAAGCCATGCCCTATATCGTTCTGGAAACGCTCGCCGCCGGCAAGCCGCTGATCGCGACATCGGTCGGCGGCATACCGGAAATCTTCGGCACCGGCTCCCCTGCCCTGATCCGGCCCGACCCGCGCGAACTTGGCAACAAGATAAGCGCTGCGCTGGCCGATCTTGACGCCTACAAAGGCCTGATGCCCGGCGCCGCCGACCTCAAGGCACGCTTCGGCGCCAATGTAATGGCCACCGAAATCGAAAAGGCCTATTTCGCCGCGCTCAGACAGTAGAGCAACTGATTTCCACTCGGCCGCAAAATGCTCCCGGTGAAAGCGTCTCCAAAGCCATCTGTTGTTTCAAGGGTTTCTTAGCTCTCTTTTGCTATTCACCTGAGGGAAACCTACGGACGCCCCATGAACGAAATCGACCCCGCGCGCCGTTTTTCGCTAGACGCGGTGCGCAAATTCGACGCCCCTGCCGAGAACAACACGGCCGGCGGCATGAACGACGTCGCCCGTCAGGTCGCCTCGCAATACCGGCGCGATACGATGTCGCCGATCATGGTGAGCGGCGTCCTGCGCATGGTGGAATTCGCGCTGCTGTTGGTGTCAGGTCTTGCCGTCTATTTCTATTATGTCGGCTTTTTCAACTATCTTGCCTGGCAATACTCGCTGACGATCGCCGCCACCTCGTTCCTCGCGGTCGTTCTGCTCGACGTCACCGACTGCTACCAGATCGTCGCGCTGATGCGGCCGATCGCCAATTTCGGCCGTCTTCTGCTGGTTTGGGCCGGAACCTTCGCCTTGATGGCGCTCACCGCCTTCACCATGAAAATGTCGGAAGACTATTCGCGCCTGCTCTTCGGCACGTGGTTCGTTATTGGCTTCGTGCTGATCCTGGGTCTCAGGCTGGTGATGTCGAAGCTGATCCGGCGCTGGGCGCGCGACGGGCGCATGGAGCGCCGCGCCGTCATCGTCGGCGGCGGAAAGGCGGCGGAGGTGCTGATCCGCTCAGTCGAAAAGCAGCCCTACAACGACATCCGCATCTGCGGCATCTTCGACGACCGTGGTGACAAGCGTTCGCCGCCGGTTGTCGCCGGCTATCCCAAACTCGGCACGATTTCCGAGCTCATCGAATTTGCCCGCATCGCGCGCATCGATATGCTGATCGTTTCGCTGCCGCTGACCGCCGAATCGCGCGTGCTGCAATTATTGAAGAAGCTGTGGGTGCTGCCGGTCGACATCCGGCTGTCGGCGCATTCGAATGCGCTGCAGTTCAGGCCGCGCGCCTATTCCTACATCGGCTCGGTGCCGATGCTCGATATTTTCGACAAGCCGATCAACGACTGGGATTCGGTCGCGAAACGCGCCTTCGACATCGTCTTTTCGATCATCGGCATCATCGTGTTCTCGCCGGTGATGCTGGCGACCGCGATCGCGATCAAACTCGACAGCAAGGGGCCGGTGCTGTTCCACCAGAAGCGGCACGGCTTCAACAACGAGATCATCGAGGTCTACAAGTTCCGGTCGATGTACACCGACAAGGCGGACCCGACGGCGAAGCAGACCGTGACCAAGAACGATCCGCGCGTCACCCGCGTCGGCCGCTTCATCCGCAAGACCTCTATCGACGAATTGCCGCAGTTCTTCAATTCGCTGTTCGGTTCTCTGTCGCTGGTCGGGCCGCGCCCGCACGCCATTGCCGCGCAGTCGCACAACCTTCTCTACAATGAGGTGGTCGACGGCTATTTCGCCCGCCACAAGGTCAAGCCCGGCGTGACCGGCTGGGCTCAGATCAATGGCTGGCGCGGCGAGATGGACACCAACGAGAAGATCCGCATGCGCACGGAATACGACCTCTATTATATCGAGAACTGGTCGCTGCTGTTCGATCTGAGAATCCTGTTCCTGACGCCGATCCGCCTGCTCAACACGGAAAACGCGTATTGAGCGCGATGGCCTACGAATTGCCGGCGGCAGCGGTCAACGCCAAGCTGATCGCCCTGATTGCGTCGGGGGCGGTTTTCCTCGGCGTCTTCCTATCTGGTTTCGTCATTGCCGAGCCGGCGCCATACGACCTCTATATGATCGGGCTGATCGTGGTGTGGCCCTTGTTCGGCCTGCGCATCCAGCGCGCGGCGGTGCCGCTGCTCGTGCTGCTGGTGATCATGAACGTCGGCGGTATGATCTCGATGACGCAGATGTCGGACCTCGCCGGCACGCCGCTCTATCTCGCCGTCTCGCTGTTCCTGGCCCTCACCGCGGTTTTCTTCGCTTCGGTCACTGCCGTCCAGCCCAGTCTCTACCGGGTGATCTTCGTCGCCTATGTGGTGTCGGCAGTGCTGACTTCGCTGGTCGGCATTGCCGGCTATTTCCATGCCTTTCCAGGAGCGGAGATCTTCACCAAATACGACCGTGCCGCCGGCGCCTTCCAGGACCCGAACGTGTTCGGGCCGTTCCTGGTGCTGCCGGGCATCTACCTGCTCTATCTGCTACTTACGGGTTCGATCGCGCGCATGCCGCTATTGGCGTTGCCGCTGCTGATCATCACCGCCGGCATTTTCTTTTCCTTTTCGCGCGGCGCCTGGGGCATGTTCGCCGTTTCGGCGATTCTGCTGACCGGGGCCTTGTTCCTGCAGAGCGCCAGCGGCAAGTTCCGGCTGCGCGTCGTCGTCATGACCATCGCCGCCGTCGCGCTGCTGGTCGTTGCAATGATCGTCATCCTGCAGCTGCCGGGCGTGGCGGAGATGTTCTCGAACCGCGCCCAACTCGAACAAAGCTACGACACCGCCCGCCTCGGCCGCTTCGCCCGCTACACGATCGGCTTTCAGATGGCACTGGAGCATCCGTTCGGCATCGGCCCGCTCGTCTTCGGCAAGATCTTCGGCGAGGACACGCACGACATCTGGCTGAAGATGCTGATGGATTACGGCTGGCTCGGCTTCGTGTCGTTCCTGACGCTGACGTGCTGGACGATCGCCGCCGGCTTCCGCATTCTGCTGCGCGACCGGCCCTGGCAACCTTATCTCCTATGCGCCTATGTCGCCTTCATCGGCAATATCGGGCTCGGCACCTTCATCGACATCGATCACTGGCGGCATGTCTACCTGCTGCTCGGGCTGATCTGGGGCGCCATCGCGCTCGAATACCGCCATCAGTGGCAGTTGCGGGCGGCGCGGCGACCGGCAGCTGCAACTACTGTTGCTTCGGGCAGGACAGCAGCCGAATTCGGTTGACCGGACCCGGTCTATCACGATACATCGCGACCGGTCCGGAGTGTAGCGCAGCCCGGTAGCGCACTTGACTGGGGGTCAAGGGGTCGTCGGTTCGAATCCGGCCACTCCGACCATTTCAACAAGGACTTGCCCCCAAAGTCCCTTCCTCTCAATCCCGGTTTCCATCCAGCTGCAGTCGTCAGGGTTGGGACCTCGATGATTGACTATTGGCAAACATCCACCCACTCGGCTTCGACGAGTTCGGCCATGCGTTGCGGGCTGAGACGCACCGCCGCATTCGCTGCGCCTGCCGCGGGCACGACTTCGTCAAAAGCGCGCAGCGACATGTCGCAATAGACCGGCAGCGGCGCGGGCAGGCCGAACGGACATACCCCGCCGACGGGATGTCCGGTCGCGGCGAACACCTGCTCGGCGTCCAGCATTCGCGCCTTGCCGCCGAACCGGTCCTTGAATTTGCGATTGTCCAGCCTGGAGATGCCGCTGGCGACGATGAGCATCGTCTGGTCGCCGGCGCGCAAGCAGATCGTCTTGGCAATCTGCGCCGGCGCTACGCCATGCGCTTCGGCGGCCAGAGGCACCGTCGCCGAGCTGGCTTCCGTGACGATGACATCGATGTCGGGCGCACGGGCAGCGAAGAAGGCGCGAACGGATTCGAGGCTCATCTCCGACAATTCCCGTCTCGCGTTGCCATGGCGGCCGGCAAGTCCGCTAAGCGGCCGGCAAAACGAAGCCCGCCAGGGCAACCCATGGCGAGCTCGTCGAATAAACGCATGGCACTAGGCTACGAGACCGATCGCCTTTCCGCAGGCAAGACGGCTTCGTCGAACAGAGCGCTTTCCGGAAGTTGAAGCGCGGAGGCTATACGCCGACGTTTCGAAGGATCGGCATCCTTGCCGCTTTCGATGTCGGCAATCTCATAGGCTGCCAGCCCGCACGCCAGGGACAGCTCTTCGATGCTGTATCCACGGGCTTCCCGGGCGGTTCGGACGGCACTGCGTTCAGGCGTAACCGCGCTCGCCGCCAGTTCGGAGTAAGGTTCGCGTTTTGCTATTTGGGGCATTGGCAACTCCGTGGGATGAAAGAGTTAGATCAAATCATGTTGTTGCCTGAGACGGTCGGGAGAATGCCTGCTCGCTGGTGATTTGCCAAGCATCAAAGATAGCGTCACGGCATCGTGAACCGACGCAGGAATGGTCATACGCACGTCTTTCCTATCAAGTTCTTTTGAATGGCCGGACGCCGAATCGTTCGACGATTTCGAGCCGCCAACTCGTTAAGCGGCTGTTGCTGGCGCGCCAGCCGTTTTGAAAAGGATCAATCCCATGAATTTGAAGACCTTCGCGATCGTGCTTGGCACGATTTCCGGCCTTATCGGGATCACATTAGACGTGACGCAGGCGGCGGACACCATGCGCGTGCGCGGCACGGTCGTCAGCCTCGCCGGGTCGACGCTGACCGTGAAGACGCGCCAAGGCGACGCCGACACGATAGCTCTTGCGCCCGGCTGGAAAATCTCCGGCGTTGCCAAAGCGTCGGCAGACGATATCAAGCAGGGCGACTTCGTCGGTATCGCCTCCGTCGCCAAGGCGGACGGCGGCAGCGGGGGGCTGGAAGTGGTGATCTTTCCTGCGGCCCTCAAGGGGACCGGCGAAGGCGACCGCCCCTGGGACCTGCAGCCCAACAGCCGGATGACCAACGGCACCATCGCCGATGTGACGAATGTCGACGGCCGCACCGTGACGTTGATCTATGACAATGGCCAGCAGAAGAATATCTCGATCCCGCAAGCCACGCCGATCGTGACCTTCGCTGCCGCGACACCGGCCGACCTCAAGCCCGGCGCGACGGTCTTCGTCAACGCCGAGCGCGGCAAGGGCGGCACACTGACATCCGGCCGGGTCGTCGTCGGAAACAATGGCGTGGTGCCACCGATGTGAGGTGAATGGCGTGCCGAGGCGTGATCGACCGGTAGCCCGGTGGGGCAAAGGTCTTCAGACACGGCTCAGAAACAAAATTCTACAGTCCGGAGACACTGGCGAAAAATTCCAGGGCGATAGTCCTAACCGCAGCGCTCGAGTCACCGACCTAAATCAGTGACGCTCAAATTCCGCCTGCGCAAAAAAGGAAACGACGTCATAAAGAAGTCTCTTCTCTCCGCCCTTGGACTTGCAATCGCACTTGCCTTCTCGATGCCGATCATCGGCGCGAGCAACGCGAATGCGGCGACGATGCACACCACCGTCAAGAAGCATCATCGCCATCACTACCACCACCGCGTCCACCACTACCGCCATCATCACAAGAAGGTTGTGGCGAAGAAGTACTGAAAACACCTTAGGACAGACAGCCGGCAAGCAGGCATTCTTGGTCTTTGATCAAGGGCGGCCAGCTTGCCGGGTTTGCCGCGTCAGCGAAAAATGCGGCCGTCCGCTGACGACCGCAATTTCCCATGTCTCAATGTGCCGACCTTGATCGCGCTCGCGGCGTTTTTTGCTGCCCGCCGCCAAGGAACAGACTGGCGACGAGCCCGACCAGAACCAGCCCAACAGCGGCCGCCGTCGCCGGGTGATCACGGGCGGTCTTCTCGATCGCCCGGCCTTGCCTTCTGATCGCCGGCAAGGCGTCGCCGAGGCGCTCGGTGATGTCCGAATAATAGTCCGACGCGGTATCGCGCCCGTCTTCGTAATAGGCGCCGCCTCGCTTCAACACGGCTTTCTTCAAGGTGGCCAGTTCTCTGGTCAGGGCCGCGACCTGCTTGTCCAGATCGGTGTCGGAGATGCTCGAAAGCGATGCCATGACGTGGTTCCTTCATCTGCAGAAGGAAGCCTAACGCATGACCCCGAAGACCGTTCCGGTTTGCCCCGGCGGGCTCTAGCGAACCTGATCGAGCAGGCGCTTGCATTCCAAGAGGTCGAACAGCGCCTCCTGCAGCAATGCGCGATTGTCACGGGAAAGTTTTGACGCGTCCGGCGGAACCGGGCCTTCCTCGTCGGTCTTGCCGATGCCGAAAAAACGACGGCTGGGTTTCACCCTCGGTTGACCGACCAGCATTTCGTCGTCCGGGCCGCGCGGCTGCGCCGCTTGCGTCAGCGGCACCGCGTCAGCGTGTCGGCGCTGCGAGATCGCCTCGACCGCCGCCATATCGCCACTGCCGACGGCGATCAGGAACTGGTTGCCGTTCTCGCGCAATAGCTTCTGCACGCCCTTGATCGTATAGCCCTGATCGTAGAGCATATGACGAATGCCCTTGATCAGCTCGACGTCCTGCGGCCGGTAGTAGCGGCGGCCGCCGCCGCGCTTCATCGGCTTGATCTGGTTGAAACGCGTCTCCCAGAAGCGCAGCACGTGCTGCGGCAAATCCAGATCCTCCGCGACCTCGCTGATGGTGCGGAAAGCATCGGGGCTCTTGTCCATGGGCAAATCCTCACGCTAGAGCATGATCGCGAAAGGCGGGAACCGGTTTTCGGGCAACATCATGCTTAAACAAAGAGATCAGCTTTCCGCCCCACCGGAACGGATCACACCCAAATACCGATCCGGCCTGCCGAATCGCATCTTATTTCAGCGGTTTATGAAACAATATTCAAGCCCGGCGTAAAAGCAGGGTTCGTTTTTCAACCGAAGCCTGGAGCATGATTCTCGGCAAGGGAGATTGGGCGTCTACTTGCTGCCCTTGGCCTTGCTGGTTTGATGGGAGCGCAGGATGCGGTTCTTCAGCACGTTCGACGACTTGAAGGTCATCACCCGGCGCGGCAGGATCGGCACTTCCTCACCGGTCTTGGGGTTGCGCCCGATGCGCTCGTTCTTGGAGCGGACATGGAAGGTCGCGAAGGACGACAGCTTCACCGTCTCGCCGCGAACGATCGCCTCGCAGATCTCATTCAGCACCGCCTCGACAAGCTCGGCCGATTCAGTACGCGACAGCCCAACCTTGCGGTAAACGGCTTCGGCGAGGTCGGCGCGCGTAAGTGTCTTTCCCCCCATACGAACCGTCCCATCAGCTCAAAAAAATAAATCGATACAAGCAACGGCAGAGCCTAAGTAATTGATCCGTCAAGGTCAAGGACCCGAACCCGTTAGTTCGGCACTTACCAACGGAGCAGCACCGGCGCCCCGGTGCGCCGCCCGCCCCAGCCCGCCGCCGGCGCGCCGGGGCCCGGGGGGAGTGG
>NZ_JAMYSE010000139.1:0-12173 GCF_040321795.1 Mesorhizobium sp. M0244
CCCCCAGCTCGGTTGCCGCGGCGGGGTTGCCCACCAGCAAAGGGCCCGCCCCCGATCGGGGAAGGCTGGGGGCGGGGGGCGGTGGCGCGGGCCACTGCGCCGGTGGCAATCTCGCTGCGGTGCTGTGCCTGATGGTGCGTGGGAGCAAGAATCCGCCGACCGTGCAATTGCTGTTCTATCCGAACACGGATGCCTCGCAGACAGCGGACAGCTATCGCCGTTTTGCTGAGGGCTATGGTCTCACCGCGGCAACGATGGCCTGGTTCCGCGACCACTATGTCAACCATGCCGGGGATATCGACGACTGGCGCGTGTCGCCGCTGAAGGTCGCCAGCCTTGCCGGCGCAGCACCAGCCTTTGTCGCGATCGCCGGTCATGACATTCTCATTGACGAGGGTGAGGCTTACGCAAAGCGTCTGCAAGATGACGGCGTGCCTGTCGTGCTGAGGCGCTGGCCTGGCCAGATCCACGGCTTTGTCTCGATGGGCCGCCATGGTCCGGCCTCGCGGCAAGCCGTCGGCGCGGCGGTTGCCGCGTGGCGCGGCTTCGATGGAAAGCTCAGGCCGATTGACGCATGACCAGCGTCGCGTCGAGATTGACCTTGGCGGCAACCTCCGCTCCATCCTCGTTCAGCAGGGCCAGCAGCGTCTCGACGCTACGTCCCGCCATGGCGGCGAAGTCCTGCGCCATGGTGGTGAGGCCTGGACATGTGTAGCGGCTCAGCGGGTGATCGTCATGAGCTGCGACACGCAGGTCGCAATCGGCCTTGCGACCGACCTTGAGGCCTTGCGCGTAGGCGGCCGCCATCACGCCGAAGGCGAGACGGTCGTTGTTGCATAGAATGGTCTTGCCCGGCAGACCGCCATTGCCGAGCATTTTTTCCATTTGCTCGTAGCCGATCCGTTCGAAATCCCATGTGTAGTCGTCGGTGTTGCCGATGACGACAGGCTCATGCCCGAGCCGCTTCATAGAAGCGATATAGCTTTTCAGTCGTTCTGGCGAGTTGTGGTTGACGTGCGGGATATCGAAATAGACCGGGGCGTCGCCGGACCGGCACAGATACTCGACGATGGTCGAGACGCTCTGGGCATTGTTGTTGCCGACGAACGGCGTTCCGCCTTCGAGATAGGTGTCGAAATAGACCACCGGTATGGCCTGCGTCAGCTTCTCCAGCGTGCGGTGGTCCGAGCGCAGGCCGAGCGGCGCGATGAGTGCACCGGAGACCTTCAGCGACAGGATGGTTCGCGTTGCCTCCACTTCGAGCTCGCGCGAGCCGTGCGAGGAGATCACGATCGGCCAGTAGCCTTCGTCGCGCAGCCTGAGTTCGATGCGGCTGACCATCTCCGAATAGAAGGGGTCGGCCACTGTCGGCACCATGATGCCGATGCTGCGGGTCCGCTTGCGGTTCAGGTTGCGTGCAAACAGATTGGGCTGGTAGTCGGACGAGCGCAGCGCCTCTTCGATACGCTGCCGTGTCGCGGGCTTGACGCTGGTCGGATCGTCGAAATATTTCGACAGCGTCGGCCTGGAGACGCCGCAAGAGCGGGCAAAATCCTCCATCGTCTTGTGCGTCGTCGGCATTTCAAACGCCTCGCGTTCTGGACATCCAATCACTGGGTTGCCCTAGCGCTGCCCCAGGGTACCCGCATCCGGTGCGCTGCCGTGCAACGGCAAGGCAAAATTTTACAGAGAGCTTCAGCAGTTTCAACGCGTATCGCTGAATTTTTTCACGCGTAAATTTATTAGTTGACGCGAAAAGTACAAGCCATATTGACTCCGGATATCGGTTGCCGCCAGGCAGAATTGCACGCGACTGAGAGGGGTCGAGAAGCTGGTCTCAGCCGGCGAGATCGAGCTTCGGCGATTGACGCAGCGTCGGCGCCGAGATGCTGAGGGCAGCAACAGCGCGCTTTCCGGTCTAGCGCGATATGAAGATCCTTAATGTGCTAAATTTGTCTTCGTACTCCGAAACGTCGGTTGCCAATGGGACACGCTGCCAATTCTGGGCACCACAATCCGGAAGGCACCTACACATAGCGCACTTCGACTCCCAGCTTGTCCAATCGACTGCGAATCCCATAGGGCATAGCGGTGTCGGTGATGATCAGATCGACACGTGACAACGAAAATGCCTTGGATGAGGCGCCAATATCCCATTTGCTTGAATCCGCCACAAGGATCACGCGCCTGGCCATACGAACCAGATTGCGTTTTGTGCGCGCAATGTCTTCTGAGACATCGACGACATCGAATGACTGATCGATCGCATGCGCGCTGAGGAACGCTTGGTGGGCCACAAGGCCGCCCACAGCCCTGTCAAAATCCGACACGATCGTGCTGACCGTCGAGGGATAGACCCGACCGCCTATCATATGCACGTCCAGCCCAGGGCGATACATCAGATGCTGTGCAATGTTCATCGCGGTTGTGGCTACTACCACATTGTTGACCGGGGGCATCTGCATTGCGACCTGCAGCAACGTCGAGCCGCTGTCGAACACCACGGACTGGTTGTCTATGATCTGGCGCGCCGCCATCTGCGCGATACGCCGTTTGGCATCGAAATTGCGAGACATCCGCTCTTCGAAGGCCGCCGCGGGCGAATCAGCGGGCAAGGCGATCGCACCGCCATGCGTTTTGATCAACTGCTTTTTTGCATCCAGAATTTCCAGGTCGGACCTGATGGTCACCTCGGAGACGCCGAAGTTTTCCGCCAGTTGGCTGGTACGCGCCTGGCCGGTCCGCTGAAGCGCGAGCATGATCTGATGTCGCCGTTGTTCCGCAAGCATGTGTAACCCCGAATTGCTGTTTGGATAGCTGCACGCCAACCTTTCGAAAATCGAATAGGAAACCGGCTTGCGTTTGAGAATTCGACGGATACCGCCTCACCGCAGCGAACGCTAGCCGTTGCAGTTGCAACCTATATCGAAACGAAAGAAATCGAAATATTGAATATTGTTTTGCTTTCGAGTTAGGGTCCCTCAACGTCAGATCAACAATTGCGAAGGGACTGCACTGATATGGGCCTTGGAACTAAAATTCGCTTGTCGCGGCTGTTCTCGCATCGATCTGGGAACCTGTTCGGTGGTGCCGTCGACCATTTCGTAGGTTACGGCAACGTCCGCGAGGGAGGCCTTGCGGATCTGCCCGGCGCGCTCAAGCGGGTGATGGCCGGAGAGCCAGATTACATCAGCATTCAGCCTGGTGCGGCGCGTCATTTGTGGCCGGCTTACGCCGGCAAGGCAGCGCTGGTCATTCAGGCGGGATGCTTTACGCCCGACGATCGGATCAGTCAGTTGATCGCGACGCCCGAAGATGCAGTGCGCTATGGTGCCGATGCGCTGGCGGTCGCCATTCCGGTGCGGGGCGATACCGAGGGTCACTACATTCGTTGGCTTACCGATACGGTCAACGCGGCGGCTCGTTTCGAAATGCCGGTCGTTGCACATGTTTATCCCCGCGACTATTCAAACGGCTGCAAGATCGTCTTCACCCCCGACGAAATCGCCTACGCAGTGCGGATTGGTTTTGAGACCGGTGTTGACGTGATCAAGGTCGGATACACCGGGGACTTCGACTCATTCAAGGAAACCGTGGCCACTTGCCCGGTTCCCATCGTTATCGCCGGCGGTCCGAAGACCGAGGATCTTCTGGGCGCTCTCACCCAGACGTCTGAAGCCCTGCGCGCCGGTGCGAAGGGTGCCGTCGTGGGGCGCAATCTGTGGGGGCACGGTGACACCACGATGGCAGCGCGTGCATTCAAGTGCGTCATTCACGATGGGATGGCGCCGCAAGACGCTTTGGCGGCTGCGGGCACGTGAGCCGTGACCGGCAATCTGCAGGTTTTGGGCTTCGGAGCCTTGGCGATTGACGACATCATCTATGTCGACAGCCCGCTGGGTGCTGGCAAAGGGAAGGTGACAAATCGCACGAAGGACCACGGCGGCAATGTGGCGACGGCACTCGTTGCTGTCGCCAAGCTGGGGGGGCGTGCCGGTTTCATCGGCTGGCTGAGTGATCAGCCACTTACGGATGTCGGCGCCCACGAGCTTGAACGACACGGCGTCGACATATCTTTCGCGCCACGTCGTTCCGATGCCAAGCCGATCCGGTCGGTTATTACGGTCGCGCCCGATGGTGACAGGTTCATCGCCTATGATGATGATGTGCCGCACGGGACCTCCGATGCGCTGGCCGATAGCGTCCTTGCGCAAGCCCAGGTACTGCTGATCGACGGTTACGCCACGCACGCCGACATGATCGTTGCTCGTGCCCGTAAGCTGGGTCTAGCGGTGGTGGCCGATATTGAGTGGACTGTCGGACCTGCGACCGAACGATTGATCCGCCTGTCAAATCACCTGGTATTGCCTCTGAAATTTGCCCAAACCTATACTGGCGAGGGCAAGGCGACAGCGATCCTGCGCAAGCTGTGGTCAGATGACCGCTCCGCGGTCGTGTTAACCGAAGGCGATCGAGGAGCCTATATCCGGCAAAAGGACGATGTCGTTTTGTGGCATGTCCCGGCCTATAAGGTCAGGGCAGTGGACACGACCGGCGCGGGGGATTGTTTTCATGGCGCCTATGCCTTCGCTCTTACGCAGGGAAAGCAGCCTGTCGCCTGCGCTGTTTATGCAACTGCCGCGGCCGCGATCTCAGTGACGGGCCGGGGTGGCCGCATGGCTCTGCCGGATCACAACGCCTGTGTCGCGTGGATGGCGAAAGAAAATGCGCCTGTGCCCATACCGATTACGTCGCCAGACTGAGAATTCATCACTCGGAACTTGCCGCTGCTGGTGGGGCGTCCGAGGCGCGCGGTTAACCGCGCAGATAGCAATGCCGGTTCGATCTGCAGTCGCGCCGGGCGGAGGCTATTCGGATGTTTAGGTAGCGCTGACAATAGGGAGGATGTGACGTGGCTGTTGTTGTGTTGGACAAAATTTGCAAGACCTACGGGACGAAATTCCAAGCCATCAAGGATCTTAGCCTGACGATAAACGACGGCGAGTTCCTCATTCTCGTTGGCCCTTCGGGATGCGGAAAATCGACAGCCTTGCGCATGATCGCGGGGCTGGAGGAGATCAGCAGCGGAACCCTGAGCATTGGTGGAGAGAATGTTGAGGACCTGGCGCCGAAGGACCGGGATATTGCGATGGTCTTTCAGAACTATGCCCTTTATCCGCATATGACAGTGTTCGACAACATAGGCTTCTCGATGAAGCTTGCGGGGAAGAGCAAGGCCGAGCGCACGAAGCGCGTCCATGAAATAGCAAAGACCCTGCAGCTGCACACGCTGCTCGACAGTAAGCCGGCGGCGCTGTCTGGCGGACAACGCCAGAGGGTCGCCATGGGGCGCGCGATGGTGCGCGAACCGGCAGCCTTTCTCATGGATGAACCCTTGTCAAACCTCGATGCCAAGCTGCGCGTGCAAATGCGCGCGGAAATTGTCAGCCTGCAAAGACAGCTGGGGGTGACCACGATTTATGTAACGCACGATCAGACCGAAGCCTTGACCATGGGCGACCGGGTTGCGGTCTTGAAAGGCGGTGTCCTTCAGCAGGTCGACACGCCAAAGACGCTGTATAATCGACCAGTCAATGCCTTCGTCGCGGGGTTCATCGGCTCGCCGTCGATGAACCTGTTCGAAGGCCGTTTGCACAATGGCAGGATCAACCTGCCGACCTTTTCGATACCGGTGCCGACGAGTGCGTTTGAGCGCTCTCCTGGTCTGAGTGCCTTCGAAGGCAAGACGCTCATCTTCGGCATACGCCCCGAGGATCTCTACGACAGCAGTCTGGAATCGGGATCGCGACATGCCACTCTACCGGCCATCGTGAAGACGACAGAGGAATTGGGATCCGAGCTTATCGTTCATTTGAAGGTCGACGCGGTTCGAATCGATTCTGGCGATCCAGATGCTGTTGAAGATCTAAGCGGGGCAGCAAACGTCGTAGCGAGGTTTGAAGCCGTCAGCGTGGTCCGGCCGGGCGAGTTGATTAATCTGGCGATCGATGCGGCCAAGTTGCACTTCTTCGATCCCCAGACGCACCTCACAATCTAGCGTGATCCGCGATGGTTGACCTGGGTAAAGGGTCGAAGGCGCAAATGTCGCTTCCGTCTTCTGGTCCATTTGCGTAGGTGATGGTAGACGCTGGCTTCGCTCTCCTGGGCAATCCGACCAGTTCTCGCTCGCCCATCAAATCGGTTGGTTGATGGTCATTTTAGGCCGTCAGCTTTGAGCTGCCTGCTCCAGATCGGTAGGCCGGCCAGGAAACAAGCATGGGTGACCAGGATTGTTCGCTTTGTATCAAGGGAAGCTCGGGCCGTCTTCGCTGGCAAATGGTGAGACTTTGCTCGACATCGGTTCAGCGCGCGACAGCCGATTTTTCCACCTGAGGTGGAGATCGTCTTGTGCCCGGCGGCACCCTGTCATCGACAACCAAAACGATCGCCTGAACGCCTCTGAATTGCGACGTCTACGCGAGCGCGCGACCCACCGAATGGCGTTTTTTCTCTTCGAATATACGACTTTCATTTGCTTTCTTTTTAGGGGAGTGGCTTTCATTTGTTTACGAAAATAGAGAAAAGAAAGCGGCACAAGCAATGTGCACAAGGGAAAAACTATCTCAGAGAACTTAAGAAAACTATATACTAATCAACGGCTTACATTCATTCATAACGTCCCGGCATCCTACCCATTTTTCACGATTGCAGTTCTTGATTGACACAAAGACCCGGAAAAGAACCTAGTTTGATCGCGATCGGGAGGATCGAGCCAAACGTCGCTCCTAGGAGGAAAACATGAACGTCAGAAGATATATTGCTGCGGCCACGTCCGCTGTGGCTGTCTGGGCACTGTCTGCTACCTGCGCCTTTGCTGAGACCAATCTCGAATTCATCCAATGGTGGGAGCCCGAAATGCCCGCCGGTGCTCTGCGTAGCATCATGGACGACTTCGAAGCCAAAAACCCTGGTATCAAGGTGACGCTCGTCAGCGGTCCCTATTCCGCCACCCATGATCAGATCGTGGTCGGCGCCGCGTCGGGGACGCTCAGCGACGTCGTCGGCCTGGACGGAGCATGGGTCAATGGCCTTGCAAAGCAGGGCGCAATCGCTTCCATGGACAGCCTGATGGCTGACGCCAAATATGATCAGAGCCAGATCGCTGACATCATCAAGGTCAACGGCCAAAGCGTCATGTTCCCGCTCGCCTCGTTCGTATACCCGGTCTTCGTCAACCTCGATCTGGCCAAGGCTGCTGGTGTCGACAAGATGCCGGCCAACCGCACAGAATTCGCCGCTGCCGCGAAGAAGATGACCAATGCGGACAAGAATGAGTACGGGTGGGTGCTGCCGCTATCGCTGCAAAACCCCGGCGGCATCCAGAACGACGTGATGTCTTGGGTCTGGGCTTCCGGAGCATCGATGCTCAAGGACGGCAAGCCCGACGTGGAAAATGAGGCCGTGGTCGGTACACTCGAATACATCAAGTCGCTACAGGACGCCGGCGTCATATCGCCAGGCATCTTTGCCAAGAAGGAACAGGACAAGGTCGAAGAGTTCGTCAACGGCCGTGTCGGAATGATGATCGACTCGCTGGCTCATATCAATCTTATCCGCCAGCGTAACCCCAATCTCAAGTTCGGTATCTCTGCGCTTCCTGCGGTCGATGGCTATACGGGTAAGCGCGGACTGCCCTATGCCTCTTGGGGCATCGGCATTAGCAACAGCACCGAGCATAAGGCAGAAGCCTGGAAGCTTGTCGAATATCTGATGAGCCCGGAAGTGAACGGCCGCCTAGTATCGCTCGCAAATGCCTTTCCGGGCAACGTGCAAGCGAAGCCTGACTTCTCGAAATCGGACCCGCTGTTCGAGGAAGCCTTCAAGATCTTCCAAAGCGGTCACTTGGCCAATGAATTCGTGGGCTTGCCGGTGGCCGAAGACCTGATGCGCGACATGAACGTCGAAGTGCAAAAGATGTTCGACGGCCAGCAAACCGCAAAGGAGGCCGCTGCCAACACGCAAAAGCAGTGGTTGGTTGACTTCGCCAAGTAGGCGCTGCTTCAGACAATTCGGCAGCGCGATAAGATCTATCGCGCTGCCGCTGCATCGGAACCGGACCATACGGTCGATGACCAAGCGGATTGTACCTCATGAGCCTCGCCAATGAAGGTTTGATCGTCACGCGAACGAAAATGCGGAAGCGTGGCATGCTTTCTTACAAGACGAGAAAGCGGCTGACTCCGCTGTTTTATGTGGCACCCGCCACGTTTTTGTTTTGTCTACTAATGCTGTTTCCCATGATCACGGTCCTGCGGTATTCGCTGATGGACGGCGCAATCATGAAAAAGGACGCTGCTTTCATAGGGTTGCAGAACTACGAGACGATCTTCACAGATCCAGTCTTCTGGCAGTCGGTCGGGCAGACCCTCTATTTCACGGTGATGAGCGTCATTTTCCACCTTCTAATCGGCCTGGCCTTCGCCCTGTTGCTGAACACCCAACGCGTCCATCCGATGATTAGAAGCATCCTGCGTGTTCTCTACATATTGCCCTGGCTCTTTACGGCAGTGATCATCGCGATCATCTGGCGGCTGCTTTTGGATCCCAATGGCGTGGTCAACAGCATCCTGATGACGCTCCATATCGTCAACTTCAAGGTCGAGTGGTTCTCCTCGACGAAAACCGCGATCCATGCGTTGACGTTTGCGAACATCTGGGCGGGATATCCCCTATACATGGTCAGCTTGCTCGCCGGTCTCCAGGGCATCCCCAGGGACCTTTACGAAGCCGCCGGCATCGATGGCGCCAATGAGTTCCAAAAGTTTCGGTACATCACGATCCCGCAGCTGATGCCGATCATCATCAGCATCGCCCTGCTGGATTTCATCTGGACGATGCAAGTCTTCCCCCTGGTCTGGATGACAACGGGCGGTGGACCGATCCATTCGACCGAGGTGCTGAGCACGTATACCTATAAGCTTGCGTTTTCGAGTTACGAATTTTCACAGGCTTCGGCGAGCGCGATCTTCATCTTGATCATCTCGATGGGCGCGACTTACTTCTACATCAAACACCAGAAGGCCAGGTGACCGGCAATGGCAAAGCGCTCCTTCAAAAACACCGTTTTGCCGACCGTACTGACATATCTCGGGCTCGCGGCCGGTCTGGTCTTTGCAGGCTTTCCAATCCTGTGGATGTTTTTCACTTCGTTGAAATCGAACACCGAGATCTTTGCCCTGCCGCCGAGACTGCTGCCCGACCATTTCACGAACGTAGCCTATCTTTCGATCTTCAATGATCCGACCAAGGTGCGCTTCTTTCTCAACAGCTATCTGGTCGCGGGAGTGGTAACCCTCCTGACGTTACTGATCGCCATTCTGACGGCCTATGGCTTCAGCCGCTATTCATTCCGGCTTAAGAATACGCTTAACGTCTTCATCATCAGCACACAGACCGTACCGCCGATCACGCTTCTGATCCCCTATTTCGGCATGGTCGTCGCCTTCGGCATTTTCAACACCTATTTCGCGCTGATTCTAACCTACATGGTATTCACCCTGCCTTACGCAATCCTTCTGATGACCGGCTATCTCAATACCCTGCCAAAGGAACTCGATGAGGCAGTGCTGGTCGATGGGGGGTCAAGTTGGACAGCGCTGTGGCGTGTGATTATCCCTCTTTCAGTCCCTGGCGTCGTCGCGACTGCGGTCTATACGTTTCTGTTGGCGTGGAACGAGTTCCTTTTTGCGCTCACTTTGACGAAGTCGACGGACATGCGGACCGTTCCGATCGGTATCGAGTTGCTTATGGGCCAACATGCGTTCGAATGGAACGAGATGATGGCGATGAGCGTGCTGGGATCACTCCCGCTTCTGATCCTGTATCTGATTGCACAACGTTACTTCCTCGCGGGCCTGGCCGCCGGGTCGGTGAAGAGCTGAGCAAACTGACTGCCAGTTCGCTGTTCGCTGCTGAACACATCAACCCATACCGGCCCCGAAAGTCCGGTCTTTGACAGCGCCAGCGCTATTGCCAAATACTGCACGTCGAGGGTCGTGCAGGCCGAAGGCGGCGACAGGACGCCGTTGCACAGCCCGATCGCGCTCGACATCTCTCCCGCGGTTTGCCACCTGTTTCGCCCGGATGGCCTAGCGCTGACGCCGCTGCCTTCGACCTGAGTGGCGCACTCGGAATTTGAATCCGACTGCTGACAAAGCCGGCTTCTAGCCTGGCCTCGACATCCCCGGCCTTGTCGATTTCGCCATCTGATGCCGCGATAGCTCGACACCGGTCTGCTGCAATGCAGCACATCAAAACCCGCGGCACACCATTTTAAATCTTGACGCGTGTCAAATTTTTCTAAAACATGCGGAAACGCTGACAAGGCATCAATCAGCGCTCTGGGAGGAGCAATGCCTGGCACGAAAAAAGGCCCCAAAGGGGCCCTGACCCACGAATTGCATGGCGATCGCCGATCGGTCGGCAGTCTGTCATCGCAAACCTCGAGGCAGCCCGCGCCACATCAGGCATTCCGTTCGCCGAAAACGAACCAGATGCAACGCACCCAACAAATAGGAGGAGGACGACGCATGCGCATGTTCAATTGCCTGACGCTTGGCGCAGGTCTGTTTGCAACCATCGTTTCAGTGCCGGCCCTTGCCGAAGACGCGGCGCGCGTCGCGGCCATCGTCAAGGGTCTCGATAATCCCTTCTTCCAGTACATGCACACGGGTATCGAAGAGCAGGCCAAGGCCAACGGCGTGGCCGTCACCGTCCAGGCAGCCGCCAACATGGGCGATGCAACCGGACAGGCCGATCGGTTGACCGCCATGGCCATGCAGGATTTCGATTGCTACCTGGTCAATCCGATCAGCGTCTCCAACCTGGTGCAGGCGCTGGTGCCCGTCGCCCAGAAGAAAAAGCCGATCGTCAACATCGACAGCACCATCGATGCCGAGCAGGCCAAGGCGGCGGGCTTTGCCATCTCAACCTATATCGGCACCGACAACGTCGCCGCCGGCGCACTGGCCGGGAAGGAGATGCTGAAGCTGGTGCCGAAGGGTTCCAAGGTCGCCCTGGTGGCAGGCATCGTCGGCGATGTCGGCAGCAATGCCCGCATCAAGGGTTTCAAGCAGGCCGTCGAAGGCAAGCTCGAAGTCGTGGTGATGGTGAGCGCCGACTGGGATCGCGAGAAGGCTCTCACCGCGGCCACCGACATCCTGGCAGCGCACCCCGATCTCGCCGGCTTCTTCGCCGCTAACGACATCATGGCACTCGGCGTCGAACGCGCCGTGCAGACAGCAGGCAAGGACGTCAAGGTGATCGGACTTGACGGCATCGTCGACGCGCTGAAATCGGTTGCCGCCGGCGAACTCTCCGCCACCGTGGCGCAATATCCCTATGTCGTCGGCGCCATGGGCGTGGAAGCCTGTGCCGCGGCGGCCAAGGGCAAGACGCTTCCCGCCAACGTGCCGGCGCCAGTGCTGTTGATCAACAAGGACAATGCGGAAGCCTCGCTGAAGAACTTCCCGCGCCCGGGTGGCGACTATCCGGATCCCTTCCGCGAGATGTTGCAGTGACCACTCCTGAACAAAACGCGCCCGCCCATGACGCGGGCGCGTTGGAGGAGAGCCGCCCCTCCCTGACGGCTCTCCTCCTGGATCCTTCCTTCTGGGCCGACTGGGCATCCGTCGTCGGCCTGGTCGGCCTCGTCATCGTGTTCGGCATCGCCCAGCCGATCTTTCTCAGCATCGCCAATTTGCAGGCCCTGCTGCTGGCGGCGGCGATCCTTGTCGTGCTGTCGATCGGCCAGACCTTCGTCGTCGCGACAGCCGGCATCGATCTTTCGCTCGCGGCCGCCGTAATGCTGGGCGCCATCATTCTGGGCCTCGTTAACGCCGCCGGCTATGGCATCTTGCTGGCCTGCGTGCTTGCCGTCGCCGCCACCAGTGCCGTGGGATTCCTGAACGGCGTGCTCATCACCGCCGGGCGTATTCCCGACTTCGTGGTGACGCTCGGCACGCTTTCGGGCATCACCGGCCTTGGCCTGATCCTGTCGGGCGGGGGGGGGGGGGGGGGGGGGGGGGAGGGCGGGGTGGGGCGGGGGTGCCGGTGGGGCGCGGGGGGGGGGGGCGGGGGGGGGGGGTGAGTGGGAGGCGGGGCGGAGGGGGGGG
>NZ_JAMYSE010000140.1:0-11682 GCF_040321795.1 Mesorhizobium sp. M0244
TCGCATGGCGTGCATGAAAGTGCTCGGCGGCGGCAGCGCACCGGAGATAGCGCGCGTGGCATTTCTCAGCGCCGCCAAGGAAGCGAAAATCCTGAACGCTTGACATCTCGTCAACGCGTGCCCCCACCACTGTCCATCGTGCATCACTCTTGCAGCGGCCGTTACATTTGTGCAAACATCGTGCGTCGATCATGCGGAGACGCCGACGCGAGTTGACTCGCTCTATGGCGAGTTCGACATAGAGATCTGACGGCCGCGGCAACCATGCCCTGATTGAGGAAAGCAGCTTGACCGGCCGTCTCGGACTAGCCGCGGGCCTGTCCGGATCTGGTGTAGCAAGGCATGGCTGCTGTGCTCGAGGTTTTCGACGCGATCCCGCTCGGCGCATACATGGCAATCGTCAATGAGCTGCGCGGCCGCGTTCATCAGGGGCATGCCCTTGCCGGCATCCTCTATGTGCACCTCCGGCGCCTCACGAGGGATCGCTATCGGCAAATGAGACTATTCGGTCCCGGATGACCAAAGCTGACGCATTTCGTTCCGCCGCCGCTTGGATCGACCAGTCGAAGCGCATCTCGCCGAGGCAGTGGAGCGCATGCCCGATGACAGGTTCCTCGCCGAGCACCAGGCCGCGCACGATGAGCCGCGCTCGCCGTCTGTCGACCTGGTTGCCGCCGTGCTTGAGCGCGAGCGGTGGCGCCGGGTGGCCTGAAGGTCGCGACGAATGAAACGCCGGCCCAGTTCAACCCGCGCGACGTCCTTCAAAGCTGGCGGGATCGATCTTCACCAAGCGGTCTGCGGCCTCGACCGCAGTTCGTATCCTGCTGCACAGCGCGAGATTTTCGGCCAGCATTTCTTCACTGCGTTGAAGCGCGAGCTCGGTGCGGTGGATGCGCTGCCTGGCATTGGCAACTTCCGATGTCAAAAGATCCGCCGCCATCCCGTGGCCGTGGGGTTCCATAGTGTCCATGGGTTTCTAATACATGGGGGGCGATATCGTTCCCTGATGTCGGGCGAAACGGCGGGCCGCAGAAAAGCGCGATGGGCCGAATGACCAATGCGCTCCCTGTCAAAACAGCGCCAGAAACAGGCGAACGGCTTCGGCCGCTCTACGTCCCACGGGCAGAGGCGATCACGGTCCAGAGGGCCATTGATCTGTTCAGGCACGACTACAACGTAAGCGAAGACACACTCAGGCGGCTGGTGATCAAGCACCGTCTTCAAAACCAGACAATGCCCGGTGCTCCGTGGAGAATAAGCGCTCCCGGTTTGGCTATGGCGCTCGCCGGCGATGATGACGCGCTTGCGCGGTTGAGACAGGACGTCGCGAGCACCCGGACGCCGTCAGTGCCTCATCGCGAGTTCGGACCGTGGCTGCGCGACCAGCCTATCACCTACGATTTGGCTTTGAAGGCGATCGTTGCGCGTACGGGCCTCTTCAATCAGGGCTGGAAGGACAGTGCCGATGCGATCTTCCATACCGACGGCACTGTTCCCAAAGGACCGATCGCCTTAGTCGAGGTGCAAGGTTACGTCTTCGCAGCATACTAACCGCGCTGAACGCTCGCACCTACCAAGGCGGACAGCGCTACTGGTCGCCGCATGTTGCTGCCATCGCGCGCGCGGCGTTAGCGCCAACATAAGGAAAACGCGGGGCCTGAGGCCCCACACCCCCACTCCGTTCCGCTTCGCGGACGGATATGCTTGCTCCCTCGGTCGTGCGGCACTATCCGGTGTTGAGCCATATTGCTTTTGAGAGCGAAGGATGCGGCTGATCGCCGTCGCATAGCGGCTGATCTCGGCGTCGATCTGGCTTGGGGTAAAGCCTCGGCGTTCGAGCTTCTTCCGCTCCTGTGACTTGTCGTTGCCCCGGATTAGAACCGACAACATCGCGACAGGCTATGAGGGCAGGCCGCATGACGGGCCGGTAGAGGACGAATCGAAGCACTTCGTCTACTGCCCAGTCTGCGGCCAAACGTTCGACGCGCGCGATCTTGGACAGGTGTTCCATCACGCTGAGCCGCAGCACGAGCCGCTTCCGGTCGAGCAATAGTCCAGCTAGTTGAGCTCCGGCGGCAGACCGACGTTGAGACCCTTCAGCGCGCCACCGACGTACGTTGGATGAGAAAAGGGTGCTGCGTGCACCGCGCCTTCCCCGCGCGCCGATGTTCCACCTGGACCGCAAAAAAGTCCCGCCGCACTGCCAGAACGGCGGGACCGATCAAACGCTTTTCACCAGGCGGGGGGATGCGGGGGGTGGGCTTGCCAAGTGAGCGCGGACCGTAACCAACCCTAAGCGCAACAGCGGCAACGCGTCCACCAACCGCCGGTTGGAGCGACAGGACGATTGAGCCGCCGGCAGGTCAGGTCATCCCGGGTCGCTATCGCTCGCAACCAGACGGTAGCGGAAATTGTTGCGGATATGGTCGTTGAAATAGCGGCCCTTGGCGAACGCGGCCCGGAACGCGGCAAAGGTTTCCGGCGGTACCCCCTCAAACTCGTACCGCTTGCCGCTGGCGACAAACCACACCGAGAGGGTCCTTCTATCCAGATCATATTCCATCTTGCGGATCGAAGTAGATGGCATGAGCACCACAGGCCGAGGCCCGCGCCTTGCGGGGAGCGCGGGCCGATCGGGATACCGATCTGCAGCAATACCTGGAGGGGGAGGATTCGCTGCGTGCACCGAACGTTCGCGGCGGTCCCGTGTTCCATCGAGATGCACAAAAAGGTAGCTGCACCTTTCGGCATCACGTAGACGTTGGATTTCTGAGAAAGGGCGAGCGTCAATACTACTCTGGTGATGGAATTTCCCGTGAGATAGGCACGCTCCACGGCGAAAGGAGTGCCCCGCCATGACCGTCCTCGCCTACAACCTTGCCAATGGTATCAAAGGATCGTGGAGGTCGTCTTCGTGCCGGACGAACTGCATCTGTATGTGGAATTCAGCCAGCCAGATGCCGACACAAACCCGTTGATCGCCCCCAGAACTGTACGAGGCCTTGTTGAGGACGGTGAATAGATCATGAAACGGATCGGGCTCGTGAACCAGCGCGTTTCCCTAACCGGATGCTCACATTGCGCAAACGGCGATCGGAGCAGCCGACTAGAGTTGCGATCTTCGACTATCGTCCGCATCGAATTTATGCTCATATACGGGCTTAAGTGGAGATATCCGCATCGCTTTTGCCGGCCGTTCCCGAGGGCCTATGGCTATCGCGTACGTTGCTGTGCGCGGTGCATCTGTCCTCTTGTTCTTCAACCACGGTCGGCCACGCCATTTCATGATCGACACCGGGACCGCAACCTTCCTACACCGCCTCAACGGCCATTTCACCATCCCGGAGCCGTTGGCGGATCTCGCGACTCCCGTTCTGGATGTGGCGCTTGTCCGGACGATCCTTTGGCTGCTGTCGGAACTGGCCCTGAACGTAACCGGTCATCCATGGACTCAGATTGGGCAGGGGGCACTTAGGGCCGGTGCGGTTCCGCCCGCGTCGGCGACTGTGCAGCGTGGCCAATAAACGCGAAATTGCTCCAGGTCATAGGCGACGCACCGCTTTGCTGACACGAAAGGTCGCGTTTGCCGACCCACTGCGATCGCATCTGCGACTGAGCGACGACGGCACCCGGATCGCTTGGCTCCAGAACGAGGACGGGATGTTGAGCGTGATGGTAGCGGATGCGCTCGATCCGGCTTCCGCCAGACGCCTGACCGGTGGACCTGTTCGCCCAGTTTCGCCGGCGCTGTTTTGGGCGGCGGACGAACGGCATGTCGTCGTCTTTCGCGATCATGCCGGTGATGAGAATTATCAGGCTTTCAGCATCGATGTGGACGCGGGAGCGGAGGTCACGCTGACGCCCGGTGGCGGTACGCGAACGCTTTTCAATCGCAGCTCGCGACGTGTTCCTTCCGACATCCTGTTCAGTGTAAACGACAGGGATCCGGAAAGCTTTGACCTCGTTCGGGTCAACGTAGCGACCGGTCAGCGCATAACAGTGTTCCAGAATCCCGATTTCAGCCGGCTGCACGCTGACGCCGACTTCAAAGTCTGCTTCGGCGAGCGGGTGCGGCAGGACGGGTCGATCGAAGTCCTCAAACGGCAAGGGGATGGAGGATGGGTTCCCTTTCTTGATATCCCTCCAGAGGATTCCTTGACCACGCACATAGATGGCTTGAGTGCCGACGGTGACGTGGTGTTCCTGCTCGATTCGCGCAATCGCGATCGCACTGCCCTCGTCGCGATCGATGCCCGAACTGCAGTATTGACGGTTCTGGCTACCGACAGCGAGGCCGATATCGCGGAAGTCGTCTATGATCCCGACACAGGCTGGCCTCTTGCCGCAGCTGCCCTCGCGGCAAGGCGCCGCTGGCACCCTATCGATGAGAAATTTGCAGCTGACCTCGCGCGGCAGCTCGAGGACGCTGCCGGCCTCGATCTGGTGATCGTGGGCGTCAGCGCCGGGAGGCGGCGCATGCTGATCCGCCTCGAGGCGAGCGACGCTCCCGCACAGTTGCGAATATTCGATCGCGCCAAGCGGCGCACGCTTCAGCTCTTCCCCGAGCGGGACGACCTTGAAGGCATGCCGCTGAGGGCGATGCTGCCCGTCGCGATACGCTCGAGAGATGGTCTGACGCTGCCCGCCTATGTCACAGTCCCGGCCGGCCGCGCTCGCCGCCGGCCGCTGGTTGTCGTCGTCCATGGCGGGCCTTACGACCGCGACGCCTGGGGGTTTTCGCCCCTGCATCAATGGCTGGCGAGCCGCGGTTATGCGGTACTGAGCATCAATTTCCGGGGCTCGACCGGCTTCGGCAAAGCCTTCACCAATGCGGCTGATCGCGAGTGGGGCGGCCGCATGCAAGATGACCTGGACGATGGCGTGGCATGGGCGGTCAAGGAGGGTATCGCGGATCCTGACCGGGTCGGGCTTCTTGGAGCAAGCTATGGCGGCTATGCCGCCCTGATGGCTGCAGCGAGGAGTCCCGATCTCTACAACTGCTTCATCGATATCTGCGGCCCTTCGGACCTGCTGTCTTTCATCGCGAAAATACCCCCTTACTGGCACAACTGGTTCGCCATGATCCTACGCCGGTTAGCGGACCCCGCGACCGTGGAGGGACGAAAATGGCTCCAGGAACGCTCGCCACTTGTTCATGTTGAGCAAATGGTCCGTCCAATGTTGATTGCTCAAGGACTTCGCGACGTTCGCGTCAATCCGGCCGAGTCAAGGAACGTCGCGCTCGCTCTGCTCCGAAGGAACGTGCCGGTGACCTTGATCACTTTCCCCGATGAAGGCCATTTCCTGCTAGGTCAGCGCAACCGTATCGCTCTGATGGCTGTCGTGGAGCAATTCCTAGCTTATCATCTGGGTGGCTCACGCGAGATGCTGGGTGATGATCTGGAAGCGTCAAGTCTCACAATCGAGATCGGCGGCGAGTGGTTAGGGCCGCTTTTCTAATTCCTGAATGCGCAAAACAGATCAAAGCGCCCGTAACAACAGATGGCGATGTTCAGCCGCCGACCTTGTCGAGCGAGCCGACGAGCGCAGCGTAGAGGACCGCTTCCTCAACGCCGTCAACGTCAAGCAGATCGTTCATCTCGTCGTCGATGAAGCCACCTACGGGACATACGCCAAGGCGAAGCGCGGTCGCCGCGAGGCAGATGTTCTGCATGACATGACCTGCTTCCAATAGCGAAAAACGATAAGCCCGCTCGCCGTATTTGATCTTGGAGCGGCCGAATACCGCCGTTAGAACGAAGACGGCCGCAGCGTTGTCCACCGCCTCGGGAATGAACACTGCTTTCTTCACCGATGCCATGCAGTCCACTCTGCCAAGTTCGCACAGGGCATGCGAGCGCGGATCGTAGTGGTAAAGACCGGATGGCAACTGCTCCACACGAGCGACCACCACATAAAGTTCGAGTGGATAGAGCCCGCCGCCTGACGGTACGCAGCGTCTCGCTCCCTTTTCAGTGGTGCCCAGCGCGTAAAACGCGAGGTCCGATACACGTTGGAGATCAATCTCCTGACCCGAGTAGCTGCGCACCGATCGGCGCGACGCCATGTTGTCCCAAATGCTGTCCCTCTCAGCCGTGCGTGGATCGGGCAAGGCAATGCGGGGCGCATAGATGTATCGCTTGAATCCCGCCGGGGCGACGAGAGCAGATTGCGCGCTCTGAGCAATCCGCGGCGAGGATCGGCTGATCCTGCTGTTCTCATGAAACAGCTCCGAGACGGAGAACAGGTTGCGTTCACCTAAAAGCCGGTTCCGGATTTTGGATATGTCAGTCCCATGAGGATCGGGCATTTGTCACCTTTGCGAGATCGACTAGGGGAAAGGATGCGGGTGGAGGTTGATCCGCTTGTTCGCGCGATCGGCATACTCGGCGCTAGTGGCGCGAACACTGATCCTGTGCAGGCCGCTGCCAAAATAGAGCGGCTGCGCACCTGGAATGATCGCCCGGAATACATGCAGCCCGCACTCTCTAATATCCGGGGAGGTCACATCGACTGCAATGACGTCCAGCCCGCCGCGCGCGATGCGTTCGACACAGTGTGTAATCGAATCGAGTATGTCGGTAGGCCCGTCAGGGTCTTGCGGTATCTCGGTCTCACGCGAGGAGGAAAGGATGAATTCGAAGGCCCGGCGGTTTTCCGGCAAGAGAGGCCATAGGACGTGCTCCTCGATTTGCGCAATCTCCTCGAGCGAAGCTCTGGGCAGATGCGCCCCCTTGTCGACAAGGCTGTTCACCCATAACAGGCATTGCGCCAGTTCGGTGAGCGCACCAACGGCCGCGCGACTGGCAACCAGATTAGCGCATGAGGAAAACGTAGCGCCGCGCTTTCCGGCCATGGGTATATCGGATACGGCAACATAGGCGGGAATCGCAAGATCGGTCGTGACGTCTAGCAAGGTGACGTGATCTGCGATCGATCCGAAGCGGTCAAGCGTCTCCCGCACCAGCTGTGGGGTCCGCAAGTCGATGACAGCCTTCGGTGGACGACGGCTTTGAAGCCACATGAGCATCGCGGCGTCGCGCTCCACGACCTCGCAAATGGCCGAGAGGATCGCTTCCTCCGCCGTGTTGCCGCAGGCCAAACCCGTCGTGATCTGTTGCACCACCGGCGCTTCTCCGGTGCGACCTATGTACGGCTGATAGACCGCGAATGCCGGAACGAGGATCGGCTGTTTGCGCGCCAGCGAGAAGCCCATGGCCCAGCCGATCGTGTCATCGGGCCGCAGGGCGCAATAGCCGAAACCAGGCCGTGCTAACTGGACTTCGTCGTATAGCGAGAGCGACCAAGGTGAAACCGCAGTAGCGGAGACGGCGCTGGTGGGGCGATAAATAATCTCGTCGTAGGGAACATAGGCGGCAGAATAACGTTCGACCGCCTCGCCGATCGCCCCGACAAGCGCCTGGTCGCGCACGAGTGACGTGGAGCCGCTGATCGGGCTTTCGGAGGGAAATCCGAAACGACTATAGTCGCTGGACAGCGCTCCGCAACCAAATATCCTTGGCGAGTCAGGGGCGCATGGCGCCTCGTGCAGGATCTTGATGATCCCTGTCTCATCATCGACAAGCCTAAGCGCCTTGCGCAGAGTATCCTCGATCGGCGATGGCAAGTGGTGGTGAAGCTGCATTCGTATTTCTCCGGATGCTGCCGTGCTCAGCCGACTGACCGCGTTTCGGTTGGGATGATGTCCCAAATCTTGGTTGGTCTGCGGTCCCTCAACCGCGAGCATGCCGGGCATCTCGGCAACTTCAGCACCTCATGGACGCTGCGTTCCAACGTCAGAAGGTCGATGTTGATGATGCGCCCCGCCGCTGCTGAAAGATGCTCGCCCGCAAGGACACGTAACAAGTCCAAGGCGACGAAATTTCCTACGATCCCCGCGAAGGGGAGAAGGGACGGCCACATGTCGCGTCTGCCGTTGAGTTTTTTCCAGTGACGGTAGAGTGCCTCGTGATCTTCTGGATGATCCGCGTTGGCGCGACTGCGGGCCTCGAAACAGGCGAAGCAAGCGGTCTGGTTCGGAATGACGAACGGGCCGATGATAGCGCGTTGTCGATCGATCCTTGCCGAAACCCATGGCACGCCATGCTTGATACATACTTCGTTCGCTCGGTCGTAGCCGCCCATCGACATGGTGTCGCTTATGACCGCAACAACGCTTGCGGCCGCGACCGTCTCCTCCCAGCCGGCCGCGTCGTCGATAGTCGTCGGGATCGTCACGACACGAGACGCGTACTGCTTGCGCAGCGACAGTTCGGTCTTCCTTGTCTCCGACGCTTCAGCCTCTTCGCGGCCGCTCGATTGGGAAGGCGTGGCGCCCTCGACAAGAACGAGAGTCCCGACGCCGGAGGCGGCGAGCATGGTCGCAACGATTTTACCGACGTCCCCAAGGCCCGCAATCACCACGGTCGATTGGGCCAGTCGTCTCGCCGCCTCACTGGCGCTCGCGCCATATAGGGACCAGTACGCGCGGTCCTCACCAGACAGCATGACCGCGTCATCTTCTCGCCCGTCCCGTGCTGCCTTGCCCAGGAAACCCTTGTGTTGAATCAACGTCAGGAAGTCTTCGATCTCCGGCCGCAATGTCTCGTCGAATTCGGCCGCCAGGTCTTCGATCCCATGCTTTCCGTCGAGCAGTGGAAGAAGCAACGGAAGAACGACCGCAACGAAATCACCAGAGAGCATCACACTTCCCGTAAACGAGCGCAGGAGGACTTTTCCTTCCTCAACGGGAACGATCTCGACGCCATACTGGAGGCGAGGAAAGGACGGGATGGATGAAAGCTTGTCCATAGTGCCGCTCCCAGATGGAAAGGGTGTCGAGCGACCGCCGCGTGATCACGCGAGGGCCCGTCAGCGTCGGAATGGAAGGCATCCCGATCGAAGGGGATGCCTTCACACGCCTGACGCACCTTATCTTGCGATGGTTTCGAGCAGCGCGCTCTTTGAGGAACTCGAGCAGTTGCCTATAATGTTGCAGCCGGAATCGGCGGCCCGATCGCCCGCCCGCTGCAACTCGCGATAGACTTGAACCGCGATCAGATCGCCAGCGATTTCGGCGACCTGCTCCCGTTGTTCAACGCTCAGTTTCAGACTTGCAAGGCTCAATGATCTGTCAGCCATATTACGTCTCCCATGTTACGAGTTAAATTTCAGCGTTATTCCAGAATGGTTGTGCGAGCCCTCCCTTGATTGTTGAGTGCGAAAATGACTTCAGCCTCCCGGCCTTCGGCCACCCGGTTTCGACCGCGCGCGCTGATTAGCGACGGCGGACAGTCGACTTGGCGGTTCTCCCTTCTCAGGTGTCGCCGGTTTTCGGTCGTCAAGATTTTCGCGCACGATCAGCGCAACCTCCTGATCAATGATTTGCGTCAGGAGGTCGACGAGTTTGTCGTCGCCAAGGCGACCAATCTCGATGGTCGAAAGGCTCTCCTCGACCAGTGCGCGCGTGTCGCTCATCCAATGGTCCTCCGTCACAGCATGTCCTTGGAAGACGACGAACAATTGCCGATGATGTCGCAGCTTCCGTTGGAGCAGTTGCCGATAATCGAGCATCCAGCCACCTTCGCCAGATCGTTGCGGATTTGCAGCTCGCGGTAGACGTGGATTGCGATTAGATCGCTGGTGACCTCGGCCACTTTCTCGCGGTCCGTTGCCGAAAGGCCCAGCTGTGACAGTATTCCAGGTGATCTTGTATCCGACATCGCTCCCTCCCCGGATAGTGACCGTGATGCTAGTTGGGCAGCACCAATTGCGCCCTCAATTCCTTCAAGCCTGCCAATCTTGAATTGTCGGCCGGCCGCTCGGTTTCGGGGAGCGCGGCCAGATCGCTCACCAGCAGCTCCGCCCACTCGGCCACCTTCTCGGCGTATTTCGGCGAAGACAGCATGAAATGGCATAGATGACACTGATCGCTGAAACGTTCCGGAATCTCGTGACCAATGTCTTGCTCACGCAAGAAGGGCAGGAAAAATCCCGGCCCGACGGATTCCAGGACAGCGAGAAGCTTGTTCTGGTCCGATGCCTTCACGATCTCGCCAAGCGTAGAGCGATGCTCATTTCCCATACGCAGAGGCTCGGTAAAGCCACCAGGCGAGCAGCACGGATACACATCGCCGGAAAGGTCGACTGCAAGCTTTTTGAAATGCTCCCGGCAGTTGCCGAATGGCGAAGTGAAATCCGCAGGGAATTCTTGTTGTTCCACATTCGTCGACGCGCGGCCAGCCGGCAGGCAAGGCATGACGACAAACCGCACCATCTGTCCCAATTCATAGAATGCGCCGCGGACGTCGTCCATCTCCGTAGTAGACGTTGAAACCACGTTGACGGTTACCTTCAGTCCGACATTCAGTGCTGTCTTTGCCGCGCCGACAATCCTGCTAAGCGGTAGGAATTCCTGATGGAACTGGCTGGTGCTGATGTTGACGGCGCCGAGCCCTGCATCCCTGAGCCCCTCCAATTGCAAGCCCGCTCCTGGCGAGCCGCCCCAAAATCCGTTAGTGGTCACGGAGGACGTATATCCGCAGGTGCGGGCGTGGGAGATGATCTCTTTCAAGAGCCTTAGGTATAGGAATGGTTCACCTCCGCTTATTCCAACTTCTCTGATCGACGGAAGCTCCGCGGCTTCGTCGATCAAACGGGCGATCCGCTCGAACGAAGCCGATTCCGATTTAGCAGGATGAGAATCGTTGCAGCAGTGCCTGCAAGAAATGTTGCACTTGGAAGTCAACAATAGCCCCAGGACTTCGGGGCACGCGTGTGCGTGGCCGATGGTCATACGACTCGCTCCAACGGCAGGCGGCGCCGTCAATATTCTATAAGGATTTCAAAGGTGCATATGGCGTTGCATTAGACAACGTCAAAATGAGAAATATGCCAAGTCAAGATACATGAAGAGATTTGAATCATCAATATTAGATAAATCTTGCCTAACGGTATGGTTTCGGAATTGTTAACAGCTTCCCTCAGAGCGACGACTGGCGCATGAACGCTAAGCAGGCAGTTAATTCACTTCGAGCAGGCGGAGTTTGACTGGGCAGGGCCGGCCCCGAAGTCATCGCCACGGACCGCGCATTTGCGAAGCGCGTCGGAGGCGCCCCGCCGGGTCAGCCTACCGCCGCAGGTGTCTCGCCTGGTCGCCTTAGAAGAGGCTGGATTCACCTCCGCGACAGCCGAAATCGGATGCTCGTGGCTTGAAGACGCCGCCGTTACTTGGCGTCAATCAAATCAGCCCAGCCTGGCTGTATTCGTCCGGCGCCTGAAGCATGGCGAAACGGCTGGCATTGGACAGGATGACTTCCTTCGCACCGGAATGACCGAAGCCATGTAGTCGGTGTGCGCGTAGGTCATCATCAAAGGGGGATATGCCTCCTGGGACTTTGTCGATGACGGCCTGGAGCAGTCGAATCCTTTCCCGCAACAGCAGATTGGACGGGTCGGCAGCTTTCTCTCTTTCCGGATCGCTGTCTAGGGTCAGGGTCGCGTTTGAATCGTGCAAACCTGATATACGAATCTCATCGACGGTCGAGGGGCGTCCATTACCCTCCGCATGCCCCTCGGAACGCTGGACGAGGGATGGTGCGTCGCACAAAAATATTGCAATGCACTATAAATGCCGTAACGTCAGTTTCGTAAATGAACGAGACGGCTTTTGTGAAAGGCCGT
>NZ_JAMYSE010000141.1:0-11518 GCF_040321795.1 Mesorhizobium sp. M0244
CGCCCCAGGTCACCGGTCTTATACAGCCGATCGCCTTTCACAAAGGGACTGGCGATGAACCGCTCCGCCGTCAGATCAGGCCGGTTCAGGTAGCCCCGCGCAACGCCCGCCCCGCCGATATAGAGCTCCCCCACCGCCCCGAACGGGACGGGCGCACCATGACCGTCCAGCAGGTACACCCGCGTGTTCGCAATCGGACGCCCGATCGGGACAACTGACCCATCAAAGTCATCGGGACAACTCCAAACCGTCGCGCAGACTGTTGCTTCGGTCGGGCCATAGGCGTTGACGATAGATGCCGAGGCCAGACTTCGGACGAGTTCAGCTTTCGGCAGTTCGCCAGCAAGAATGAGAACTTGCGATGCCAAACATCCCGGATCCCTGCTTGCCTGAAGCAAGGCTGGAGGTAATGTCGCATGGGTTATGGCTTCGCTTCGCAGGTAATCCGATAGCTTGTTACTCGCCTGGCGGAGCTCGTCCGCAGGCAAGTGTAATGCGGCGCCTGAGCCAAACGCCATGACAAGCTCCCAAGCACTTGCATCAAAGCCGAAGGAGGCGAACTGCACAACACGGCTATTCGAACAGGCGCCAAAAAGCCCGATCTGAGCCAACCCGAGATTGACCAGACTTCCATGCTCGACCATGACGCCCTTTGGGGTTCCGGTGGAGCCTGAGGTGTAGATGACATAGGCGAGATGGCGCGCGGTCAGGCCAATGGCGCGCGGCTCGGGATCGCAGGCGGGCAATTCGGCCCAGGCTGGTGTCGCCGTCTCCAGATCGACCACGCTCACATCGGCCAGCGCCTCGGCGCCGAGCGCAGCGCGGCCGGCCGCGTCGCAAAGCAGCAGCTTGGGTGCGGCATCATCGAGAACCTGCCGCAACCGCGCGCAGGGATAGGCCGGATCGAGCGGCAGATAGGCGCCGCCGGCCTTGAGGATCGCCAGCACACCAAGCACCATCGCCGGGCTGCGCTCCAGGCAGATCGCCACCGGCTGATCCGGCTTTACACCCAAGGCGATCAGATAGTGGGCCAGCCGGTTGGCCTGGGCATTGAGCTCGCCATAGCTCAGGCGCTCGTCCTCATAGACTACCGCCACCGCATCGGGGGCCTGGCGCACCTGCGCCTCGAACAGCTCGTGGATGCACATGTCCGACGGATAGGCCGCCGCCGTCCGGTTCAACTCCTCCAACAGGTAGGTGCGCTCGTCAGCCGGCAGGATGTCCAGATCGCGCACTGGCCGGCCTGCATCGGCCAGCACACTATGCAACAATGTTTGTAAGTGCTGCGTCATGCGGTCGATCTGCTCCGGTGCCAATCGACTTGCATCAAAATGCCATCGAAAGCTCCCATCCAGAGCGCAAAGCTCGAATGTCAGCAAATCACCGGATAGGGTTGTCTCAGAACTCGCGTTCGAAGCTAGATCGCCAGCGGCAGAACAGCTATCTGCTGTAATCGTGATGCCAATCGGCCAGGGCCGGTGCGACCGTAGCGCCTCCACACCTCGCACTGTCCGGCAGCGCGCGATAAGATCCCGGGCAAAGCTAGCGTGCGCCCTCAGCTGAGCGCATTCGCCCGCCACAGCTTTGCGCATTTCCTCAAAATCATGTGCAAGATCAATGGTAACTTCCATCGGCACGACAGAGGCGATAAGCACCTCCACCGCTTTCAAACCGGCTTGCGATCTATCCGATGCAGGCGTCCATCCCAGTTGAAGCTCTGTTTCTCCCGTGATGCGGGCGAGATAGATCAGCCAAGCCGTTACCAAGTATTCCGTGCGATCATTTGGCGACAGCTTAGCCAACGCACTTGCAATGAACCACGAACTCGACTGCCGTTTGGGCGGCGCCCCAGCTACGCACGACGACAGGAAAGGAAACTGCAATATTCTAAGCTGCTCAAGCCGCTGTCGCCAAAAATCCTCTGAAGGCGCCAGCAATTCATGGGCGGCAGTTATGCTCTGCGCCTGTTCATCGCTCAAAATTGGCAGGCGATCACCTTCATTCAGATTGGAATGCCTGGCGAGGTCTCGCGCGTCCAGCGCCTGACCATCGGAGCTGCCAAAGCAAACCTCAACATCCTGCGTACCCGTCGCCACCCGCCAGTGGCTGGAGTGGATTTCAAGCAGGCAACCTGCCGGAATGCCCGAGCGTCGAGGCAACACCTCCAGGCGTCTGACTGTGACAACCTCATCGCCTACGAGCGCCTTGGGCAGACACAATGGATTGGGATGATACGGGCCAAAGTCTAGGGCACGCGTCATCGCTGACAGGTCTTGCGCGGATCGATCCCATCGCAGACAGCCTGCCGCATCTGGGCGTCGACGTCTTGGAAAATAGCTTCTGTTCACCAGCGCTTGCGGATAGGCGGTAAGCTCTCCCTTCGCCAAACCAGTTAGAAGCTCGCGGAATCCCTCGACAGCGGCCTCATAACATTTGAGGTTCAGGGTCAGTGCCGTATCGGTGGGCGCAATCAGCACTTGGCGATGGACCACGACGTCACCCGTATCAACACCATCATCGATACGATGCCACGTGATGGCATACTCGCTCTCCTGGGCCAGCAGCGCCCAGGACGTCGCATGAGTTCCTGCATACCGTGGCAGTGGACCGTCGTGGAAATTGAAAGCACCTTGTCGCGCTCGCCCAAACACGCCCGGTGGCAATATAAGCGGATTGGCAACGGAGAAAATCCAATCCACCGGCTCCGCGTTCAGAAGAGAGCAGAGCTCGTCAACACTCGCAATACACGGGATATTGGCGCGAGCCGCCCAATCCGCGAATATAGCGTCGCCACATAGCACTACGCGAATGTCGTGGCCCACCTCCATTGCCAGCTGCGCGCAGCTGATAGCAAGCGTACCATTGCCAACAAAGACGCTGGAGGAGATTGATCGCGCTGCAGGTTGTGGCCTATCCCGATCGCCTGGTTCGCAAGCGCTTGCGCGCTCCGGTGAAGAGTGAGGTGCCATCTTCATCCCTCGGCCAGTCCATCCACTAAGCTGGGCAGTTCCCTCCCCAACCGCCGCGCCACATAGCGGCCTAAACCTGTCACACTGGTTCGGATTTGCTCGGGAGTAACCGCGCTGAATGCTAATCGAATCCGGCAGTCTTGAGAGTTATCCAACGCAAAGAAGCTCATCGGCATAACAATGACATTGTAACACCTTGCACACTCGTCCGCGCTGTCCGCGCCAAATCTGAAAGGAAGATCAAGAGACAGGAAAAAGCCGCCAGAGGGTCGATTCCATCGTATCTGCTCGGGGAAAGGCGAAAACACACTGTCCAGCTGACGCACCATGACGTCGCGATTTGAACGATACCAATCCAGCGCGGGGCGAATCCAGCCACGCAAGCTTACTGCCTGCTCCATCAAGAGTCCCGCTACAATCGCTTGTGTAATATGGCTTGTATTGAGGGTAATGAAACTCTTGAGCTGGACCAGGTTTTCCCAAAGTGCCCGGCAAGCGCGCGCGTCTCCAAATATTGTATCGGGCAGTATCGCAGCTCCCACGCGGAGAGCTGGGCTCAAGGTCTTGGAGAATGTGGACAGGTAAATAACACTTCCTGCCTCATCCAAAGCGGCCATCGGAGGGATCTCATCACCTTCATACCGAAATAGCCGATATGGATTGTCCTCCAGAACGATAATCCGATTTCTTGCGCACACTTGAAGGATATCGCATCGTGAGGCCTTATCGAGGACGCGCCCGGTCGGATTGTCAAAATCGGGAATGAGGTATAGAGCGCGGGCCCTCCGACCATTCCGGCGCAATTGTAGGACGGCGAGTTCGACTGCCTCTGCAACGCAAGGCGCTGAGTTGGACAATGCTGCAACGGCGACCCTTGCGGCCTTACCTGCACCGGTCGCACCAATATACGTGGGATTGCAGACTAGGAGCACATCCGCAGCTTCAGGGCACAGCGCGGCGAGGCAGAGTGCGAGCGCTTCCTGGCATCCTGAGGTGATCAGTACGCGATCCGCCCTCGCGGGAACCCCCTCATCAGACCGGACCTGTTGCGCAACGAGCTCGCCGATAATGCCGGCGGTTCGTCCATACTGCAGCAAGTGCGACAATAATTGCCCGCCCCCGTGACCGCCAGCTGAATAGCGTTCATATACCACTAGCGCATTCAACAGCACCTGGGGGTCGAGCTTGTCGAAGAACCGCTCACTCGGTCTGCCAGACGCCAGCGAGACTGCCGAGGGAAACGCACTCGAGACTTCGTTCAAAAAATTCATAACTGAACATTGCGATCTGTGATCCAACATCGAACCCTGCGTAGGACTATCGGCGAGCTGAGGACCACACCAGTCTCAGAGCGACGACATCATTGAGGCCCAAGGGCTCACGCATTTTCACGGTTTATTCGCCAGAATGATCAAGCTGATCAAAAAGCACCCATCGTTTGATTGATGAATCCATGCTGCGCGCTGAGTGCATGTCTTCGAAGCTGAGCCGCCTCTCAAAGCGAGAGGACTCGCACCCTATGAAGCTGGCAACCTGCGTCCACGCACACCTAGAGCTGACTGGATTTTTCTCCTCAACCGCGACCCAGATACACATGTCCACGCAAGTGCCGTGCCAAAGGAAAAATCGTGCCGAAACAATTACGTGGCGCTACTAAGATGACTAGTGTCCGACATTGTCGGATATTGGACGTAAGCATCTGAGGAAGGTTCGAGTTTGTCGCGCGCGGGCGGGTTGTCGTCGGACAGGACGATGCCAGGATCAGGCCAGAAAGCTCTAAAGGTGATACCGTGGCGATCCGGGCGGTGGAGGTACGCTGATCGAAGTCCTCGCCGATTGCTCAACCCGCGCCCACGGCGTAACAGGTCGGGGATCGCCGCTGAATGAAAGTTCAGTGGCAGCTCACCGTGCCTGGCGCAGATCAGGTGACGCTTTCCTTTCGTCCAGTTGGAATGCCACCTTCGATCAGTCTTGCGGGACCCTGGTAGGCCGGCGGGCGCGCCTGAAGTCGGATCGCGAAACCCGGGGGGCCACACCTCTTTGATCAGTATTTTCCCGACTGCTCAAGCTGCTCGAAAAGCTCTTGTACGTTGTCTTCAAGAAATGCTTCCTCTCCGTTCCGATGGATGAGTTCAAAACTTATCCCCGTATTAGCGCATCGAGAAGAGAATGCTTGTGTTAGGCCAGGTCCTTCAATAATAGTCGTGTCGAACGACAATCCCCGCGCTCTAAGCGTATTGACCGCCGCCGACACATCGTCGACAGATAATGCAACATGAGCTAGACCAACCCCGTAGTTTTGGACAAGTTGAGACACCTGCGACTCTGGCTCTGTGCCTTGGCAAAGCACAAAGCACATGTCGTTCCGAACCATGTCCGCACACACCATCCCAGTCTTCTTACCTTTTATATGCAATCGCCGCCTAAGCTTAAAACCAAGGACATCATGAAACAGGTCGATAGCGTCGTCTAGTTTATGAACCGCCAAAGCTATGTGATCAATGCCATGAAATCGAGGATTATGATGGCCATTTGCTTCGATAGATTCTTTCAGAGAGCCATCCGACGGCGAACCCACGGGATAAGTCATTTTTTGAGTCCTTCTGTTTAGGTGGACGCAGCCAATTTAACGATCGAGCCATAAGCTGTTAACAGCCTGATTACACATGAGTAGCCTCGCAGACCGGAATGGTCCGTTTTTGTGTGGTCATGGACAATTTCTGCTCAGTGTGAGCGCGTTTGTCGATGACAAGCATGTAACATGCCAAGCGGAAAAATCATTTCGGAGCAACAGAATGGGGGCAGAACAAGAGCAGTGCGAAATCTCGTACGCTAACGGGGAACAGAGCGTGAACTATGCCATAGTGCGGAAACCGGCGCATACGATCCCTGTGGACTCATGGCTCGCCGGGTTGGGGTCGGTAGCCTAAGAGTTCGAAAGCCTTCGGGCATCTGATGCTCGGTGTCCCAGGTGTAGATGCCTGTCAGGTTGATATGTTCCCAACTCAGCGCGAGATATGCTTCAACAGCTATCTGGAATGTTTCGCCCCCCTCGTTTCAACTGTGTGGCCCGCGCGGTCGAGATAGACCGTGTTCCAGTGTACGATCGCGCTGACGACGAGGTTGAGTCCGGATGCGCGGAACGCCTGGCTCTCGAACGAACGATCGCGAATTTCGCCTCGCTCATGGAAGAACACGGCGCGCTTGAGCTTGTGTGCTGCTTCGCCCTTGTTGAGGCCGGCTTGGCAGCGTGCCGGGCTTGAGTACCATTCAATCATGAATATGGATCGCTCGATCCTGCACAGTTCCCGCAGCGCCCTTGCGAGTTGGCTCTCACTTTGTGTGGTTCATCGGCTGTTAGCGGCAAGATCGCTAATGGGCGGGCATGCGAACGAAATCAAAATGGTCGCCCGGCCCAGGGGTCAAAGTTCTGGGCGTCGAGCTCACTGATGATGACAGTTGGGTTGTTTCCGCTGCCGGACCAGCGATCGGCATTTGCCCCGATTGCGGACGGCGAAGCCGAAATCGGCATGGGTGGTCCAGCCGCAGCCTTCAGGACCTTCCGGTCCAGGGTAAGGCTGTGACGGTGAGGCTCCTGCTGAGCCGCTGGCGATGCGCACATGAGAAATGTGAATGACAAACGTTCACCGACCGACTGCCGACGGTTGCTTCCCCTTATGCGCGCCGGACGACAAGGGTCGTGGAGATTGTCGGCCTGCTCGGCCATAGCACGGGCGGCCGTCCTGGCGAGCGCCTCATGCAACGGCTCGGCATGCCGGTCAGCGACGACACCATCCTGCGGCAACTGAAGCGTGATGCCGCGGTTGCTCACTGCGCCTCCGAGATCCGGGTGGTTGGCATCGATGACTGGAGCTGGCGACGCGCGACACGATACGGGACCATCATGGTCGATCTCGAGCGTCGCTCGGTTGTCGACATTCTGGACGACCCCAGCGTCGATAATGCAGCCAGGTGGCTGCGGAACCATCCCTTCTCGCAGAGCAATTCGGATTGGCCCCTTCGGACTTCGGACGCGAGTTCCGCACCGGAAGCGAACGGTTCCGGATCACGGCATCGATCCAAAGCGGCCACGCTACTCGATCTCCGCTGAGCGAATTCCCGACCGCAGAGGATTCAAATTTGCCCCCGAAAATGTCGCCATGCTCCTCCAACCCGAGGAGAGCAAGCCGTGAAGTTCTCCGATTGTTCCGCAAGTTGGCCAAAATCGCATATGTGGAACGGCCCGCTTGGCAAGATATTTCCTCATGTATTTCCCAAATATGGACGGTGCAGTCATATGTCCGGCCTGTTTTCTGGCAGCCACGGTCACGATGAGATCCGCGGAGCAAATCGCCTAATCAGCTTCTCGCGCTGTAACGCGCCTGCGATTTTGCGGTCTGATTTGCTTCGGGATGTCGTCCCGTTGGGTCATCACAATTGGCACCTTGCCTGCCTCTCCGACCGACTGGCCAGAAAGCTCTAAAACCTAAGCTTGGGCGATCATCTTCGCTCCTCTATAGTTATCGCCGTGAACGAGAAGAGCCCAGATGATGCGCGCGATCTTGTTTGCGAGAGCGACCGCGACAACCTTGAACGGGCGGCGCAATATCATCGCCGCTATCCATGGTGATGCCTGGAGGCCACGACGGGCGAGCTTGAGGACCGACGTTGCTCCAGCGACAAGCAGCGTGCGCAATTGCTGGTTTCCGCGCTTTGAGATCGAACCGATCCGTTCTTTTCCTCCGCTGGAATGTGCGCGTGGTGTCAACCCAATCCAGGCAGCAAAGTCCCGACCGGTTTTAAAGCCGGCAGGATCAGGGACTACTGCCCGGACGGTCGCCGCAATGATCGGACCCACGCCGGGGATCGCCGTCAAGCGTCGGGCGTTGTCATCTTTTCTTATAGCCTCAAGGATTTTTCGATCGAGCCTTTCAATGCGTGCCGTCACGGTCTCGATTTGCTCAACGAGCTCTTCCAAAGCCATTCGCGCTGCACCCGGCAATCTCAGGTCACTGTCGTCGCGTACTATGGCGGCAAGGCGGACGATTCCGACCAGACCGGTCGCCCTGACAATGCCCAGTTCGGCAAGATGAGCTCTCAGGGCATTGATTGTTTGAGTGCGCTGGCGGATAAGCAAATCTCGCGCTTTGAGCACCATTCCGGCAGCCTGCTCGTCCTGTGTTTTTACCGGAACATAGCGCATGGTCGGCCGCGTGACTGCCTCGCAGATAGCTTCAGCGTCTGCAGCATCGGTTTTGTTGCGTTTGAGGTAGGCCTTCACGTATGCGGGTGGCATCATCCGAACCGTATGACCCAGGGCCTGAATTTCCCGAGCCCAATAATGCGCGCTGCCACAAGCTTCCATACCCACGAGGCAAGGCTGCAACTTGCGAAAGAAGTCCAGAACCTGCGACCGACGCAGTGTACGGCGTACAATCATGGGTCCTTCTTCGGCTATGCCATGAACTTGAAAAACGGATTTGGCCAGATCAAGCCCGACTGTGGTAGTCTTCTCCATGGAGCGGTCCTTCCTTTTTGTGGCGTTTCAACACGACCACGTTAGGCATTCGATGCCGTTTGAGAAGGGCCGTTCCACCTCATCAGCTTCGGGCCGAGTAGGCCTGCAAGACAAAGCTCGTCTCGGAGGAGTTGAACTCCGGTGCAACCGCCTGCATCTGATCAGTTGTCAAGTTGTCCGAACCGAGCACCACTGCTAGCGGATTGCCGCCGAACCGCGTTCGCGTGAAAACATCAACGATTTGATAGGTCAGCAACAAGGGCCTCTCCCACAGCCTTTGTGTGGTACGAGCGGCATTGGCTTAAGCCAGTCAAATCAGACATTTCGCCGACGGTGATCGCGTCTGTTCATCGGCTAACAGCTCATCACGACGTCACCTCGGAGGACGAGAAAAGACTGTTGAGCGGGTACGAGCTGCCTCGGTCGTTCGTTCGATCGAAAGCACTGTGTGCGGAGGAAGTTCGCCATCATGCAGCGCGAGAAGATGTTCGTCTGCTTCCTTATCCGCGGCCGTGAGCCGATGGTTCAGACGCAGAAAGTCCATCCAGGTGGGCGTGCGGAATGTCTCTGTCCAAACCGAAGGCGTTTGAAGGTTTCGTTGGAGCGTCCAGTTTCGTGCGCCGGCACGGCTAAGAGCGTGCCGCTTTGTGCGCATGCAGCCGAGAAAGGCGTCGATATTCTTCTCGGATATGAAATAGTCGACCTTGGCAACGATCGGGCCACTCCTTGGCTTCAGATCGAGTGCCAGCTCGGGTGCGGGAAAATCCGAACTTTCCTGATCCGTTTCTTCCCATGGACGTATCGGCAACAGTATCCCCGCTGCTGCAACCAGCAACAGAGCCCCCGCGGCACCCTCCAAAGCCCAGGTCAAGGAGTAGTTCTGCGCGACGGACCCCCAGATCCAGCTGCCGGCGGCCATACCGCCAGCGCTCAAGGCGTAGTAGATCGAGAGCGTGCGGCCGACTACCCACCTTGGGCTTGCCAACTGCACCGACACGTCAATGCCCGTCCAGGTGATCAGCCAACCCGCGCCCCCGAGCGCCATAAAAATTGCTGCCACAGCGACCGACGAGGTCAGTGCCAGTGAAAGGCAACATGCTGCGCAAGCGACAGAGGCGAACGCCACCAGCCTGTTTTGAGACGTGATCCGCCTCAGGAAGCCGTTGCTCATGCCCGCGATGAAAGCGCCTATGCCGAAGCCGGCCAACAGAATACCGTAGACGATCGGCCCGCTTGCCAGCTTGTCCCGGACGACGAGAGGCAGCAGCGCGAGGATGGAGATGCTTGCCAAGCCGAAAAGGGCTGCACGGGCGATCGCCGACCTGATCTCCAGGGAGATCACCGTGAAGCGCACTCCGTCATGAATCGCCATCGTCATTCTCTCACGAGGGAGAGGCGAAGAGCGAACTTGCCATTTGGTGCGCCATATTGCGCTTAGAGGCGCCACATCACTCAGCGCGGCCAAAGCGAAAGCGGCCAGCGGTCCAAAGAAGGCCAGGATCACGCCCCCCAAAGCCGGACCAACGCTGCGCACAATGTTGTATCCGACAGACATAAGTGTCACAGCAGCCGGAATGTCGCGCTTGTGGAGGATATCGCCCACGGACGCATGCCAGGCCGGATCAGTTAACGCGAAGCCGCAGCCAGCCAGGAAACCCAATCCGAGTATCAGCCAAGGATGGACAAATCCCAGACCCACTGAAACCATCAGCGTCGTTGATGCCAATGCTATCAAGCAGTGCCCCGCAAACATCACCCATCGGCGGCTGAAGTTGTCGGCGATGGCTCCCGCGAGGATTGAGAGGAAGAATACCGGTAATGTGGATGCGGCCTGCACGAGCGCGACCAACAGATCCGAAGCCGAAATGGTGACCATGAGCCAACTGATGGCGACTGTTTGCACGAGCCATCCCAGGCTGGATATCTGTGTAGATATCCAGATCGAACGAAATACCTGGTTCCGAAGCGGGGCGAGCGTCGTTGGAACGGACGGATGAGGATTTTCGTGCTGCACGTTTTTTTACCTTCGAGGAGCCGATTGTTTAACACGGCTGCCACTATTGCCTTTTAGTCTTTACGATGTTGAGCAATGCGTCAGTAGTTTCAGGCATGACCGAGCACTCGCTTCCGCATGCTCTAAGTTCACCCTTGGGCCCGACATATCGGTTTAAGATGACGCGCTCAATCCCGAGTTCTTAGCAGAGATCGGGGTCGGAAGTGTCGCATTGAGCCACATAGCAGACTGCGCGGGGCGAATATCCGTCTTGGCGAGCGCGAATTTCCTGCCTCCTTTGCGGCCGCGCGCCCCGGCTGCGGCGTGTCCGGCCAACCTCGCCAGTTGAAGTAGGTCGTCTGGCTGATTCCCGCCCGCCGACAGATCTCCGCGACAGGAATCCCGTCCGCTCCCTACTTCAAAATAAACGCCTTCTGCGCGTCCGAAAACTTCGATGCCTTCTCCGCTCCTCCCCGCCAAGGGACGCTACCGCGGAAAGCTCCACTTTCGAACAGTCCAGTTTTCAGGGGTCAGAGCAGCATGATCTGCTTCCTGATGCGCGCCGACCCGGAGGATATCCGCGCGGCGCTCTTCGCCGAAAAGTCACTGGGCGAACTGCCGTTCAGGCCCTTCCCCTCCGGCCACACCAGGCAGGCGCCGCTGGCGGAGATGTCTTGAGCCGGAGGGGACGAGCTACTGGCAGCAAAGATGCAGAAAGAGCTTTCTCCTGACATAAAGAGGCCTGCTGCTTCCGCGCCGATTCCAAATCTTTTGCTCCTCGGCCGTCCCTATTCCGTCTTGACTAGTACGAACCTACTACCTATCTCACGGTCGCGTTAGCACTCGCCACAGGCGAGTGCTAACCACGCTCCGGCAACGGAGAACCGTTCAACATCCGCACCAGGGAAATCCAAAAATGGCAAAGTCGAATTTCCGGCCGCTGCATGACCGCGTGGTCGTACGCCGGGTTGAATCCGAATCCAAGACCGCGGGCGGGATCATCATCCCCGATACGGCTAAGGAAAAGCCGCAGGAAGG
>NZ_JAMYSE010000142.1:0-11327 GCF_040321795.1 Mesorhizobium sp. M0244
GCCCGAGGGCGCGCAGCGGTTTTGCGACAACGACATGCACAAAAAGAACTTAAAGCGCGTCGCAGGAATCCGTTCAAACGCGACGCTCTTTAGGCTGGCGAAGCGGCCTGACCCGCGGCGACTTCGTTTCTCGCCGTGATCAGTGTCGATGAGCGGATTGGCCGGAGTGCGCCCATGGGGTTGTCGAAAGGCAAGGCAGTGACGAATGAGGCGAGGGCTTTTGCCGCGTGGAATCCCGCTCGGGGCTATGCGGTCATGCTCGCCTTGCCAGTATTGTTCCTGTCGATACTGTTCATTCTTCCACTGCTGACAGTGATCTACCTGGCAGTCTCGCAGCCGCCCGGTTTCGACAGTTTCGTCGCCGTGTTGTCACAGCGGGCCAGTCTCAAGGTTCTGCGCTATACCTTCCAGGTGGCCGGCACTGTCACCATCGCCTGCCTGTTGATCGGCTATCCGGTTGCTTTTGTGCTTTCCCGCACGAAAGGCGCCGTCCGCAATCTGGCCATCGCGCTGGTCCTCATCCCGTTCTGGACAAGCGTCGTGGTCAGGACATTCGCCTGGATAGTGCTGTTTCAGAGGTTCGGCATCATCAACAACACCCTGGTCTCGACGGGTCTGGTCAAAGAGCCGGTGACTTTCCTCTATAACAGTTTCGGCGTGCACATCGGCATGGTGCATGTCTTGCTGCCATTCGCGATTCTCCCCCTTCTGAGCACGATGCAGAACATGGACAAGACGCTGTTGAAGGCCGCCGAGGTGCTTGGCGCCAACCCTCTTCGCACCTTCGTGCACGTGTTTCTGCCGCTCTCGATGCCTGGGGTCATGGCTGCGGTGCTGCTGGTCTTCATCAGCGCGCTCGGCTTCTATGTCACCCCTGCGCTGCTCGGCGGACCGCCAAACATGATGATCTCCGTGCTGATCGAGCAATATGTCAATCGGACCTTGAACTGGCCAGCTGCAGCTGCCCTGGCGTCGATCCTGCTGGTCTTGACGGTCATCCTCTATCTCGTGTTCGAGCGGGTCTCGCGGAGGTTCGGCGGCCTGGGTGCTCTCAATTGATCTCCAAATTCATGTTCTCAGGCACGGCCATGCGATTCTGGTGGGGCGGCTTGATCACCTTCACCGTTGTTACGCTTTTTTACCTGATACTGCCGACCCTGGTCATCATCCCATTGTCGTTCAGCGACGGTACCTATCTTTCCTTCCCGCCACCGGCCTGGTCGCTGCGATGGTACGAGGCAATCTCGGACTCGCAATATCCAGCCGCCTTCGCCAACAGCATCAGGATTGGCATTCCCGCCGCGGCGTTGGCCACGGTCATTGGAACGTTGGCCGCACTCGGCCTTGTTCGAGGCCGCCCGCGATTTGCCAAACTCATGTCGGCCCTCGCGGTGGCGCCGTTCATGCTGCCGCAGATCGTGCTGGCTATCGGGCTCTACTCGATCTTTGCGCGGCTTGGTCTGGTCGGTTCGTATACCGCGACCATCCTGGCCCATGCCGTAGCGGCTTCGCCGCTGGTGTTCATTTCCGTCAGTTCGGCTCTGCGAAGCTATGACGCCACGCTCGAGACCGCTGCCATGACGCTCGGCGCGAATTGGTGGCAGACCTTCTGGCTGGTGACTTTCCCGATGATACGGCTTGGCGTGATTGCCGGCGCCATTCTGGCGTTCTCGTTTTCCTTCGACGAGATCATCATGGCGCTGTTTCTGACGAGTTCGCAGACGATCACGCTGCCAAAGCAACTTTATAGCGAGATGCGGTTCAACCTCACGCCAATCGTGGCTGCCGCCTCGACGATCGTCGTCCTGATTTCGTGCCTTCTCCTCTTGCTGGTGGCGATATTGCAAAGCAAGGCCGCGCGGGGCGATAGAGATCAGCAACAAGGACGAATTTCGTGAGTTTTGAAGCAAACAAAGGCGCCGACGTAAAATACCAGGGGATCGAGAAGACCTACTCCGCGATGCAGGCCCTTCGTCCGACCACGCTCGAAATTCGATCCGGGGAGTTCTTTTCGATCATCGGCCCCAGCGGATCGGGCAAATCGACCCTGCTGGGAGTAACCGTCGGTTTCATCCCTCCAACTGGTGGCAAGATCCTCATCGACGGATCCGATGTCGTCGGCATCCCGCCATATCGCCGAAACATCGGGATGGTGTTTCAAAGCTATTCGCTGTTTCCACATATGACGGCTGCGGAAAACATAGCCTTTCCCCTACGTATGCGAAGGGTGCCGAAACCCGAAATCCAGGCAAAGGTCGAACGGGTCCTGTCCATGGTGCGGCTGGCGGGCATGGGCGACCGTCAGCCGGCGCAGCTTTCGGGCGGCCAGAGGCAGCGCGTGGCACTGGCTCGCGCGGCGGTGTACGACCCGGGGCTGCTGCTCATGGATGAACCGCTCAGCGCTCTCGACAAGAATCTCCGAGAGGAGATGCAGAACGAGATTATGCAGTTTCAGCAGCAGATCGAAACAACAGTGCTCTACGTCACGCATGACCAGAACGAGGCGACATACATGTCGGATCGTATCGCGATCATGAACAACGGCATGGTCGAGCAGGTCGGGACGCCGGTCGAGCTGTATGAGAACCCAAGGAACAAGTTTGTCGCGTCCTTTCTCGGGGAGGCCAATATCTTTGCGGTTAGCTCGATCGAGGGCTCGGGCTCAGCCGTGACCGCTCGCACCGAGCAGGGATTCGTATTGCGGACCGCGGGCTCGGTACCCAAGGGAGAAAGCATTTCAGTCTGCGTGCGTCCGGAGCACATGACGATCGAGAGAACAAAGACATCCGCCGACAATTCCCTGGAAGGACAAGTAGTCGATGCGATGTTCTCGTCGGGTCATCTTATTTACCGGATTCAGCTGCAGGGAGGCCTGACGATCACTCAGAAAGTTCCTAACGTAGACGGTCGATTCAAGCCGGAGAAGGGCGAAACCGTAACCCTGAGCTGGAGCGCGGATCGAACTTTGCTGGTTGGCGACTGACGCTATTGCCCAGACCAAGACCGAAACCGTTTGGACCTATAAGGTGTGCCAGGGCAGCTATCCGAAGCTCTGGTCGCCACTTGCCGAGTTTGGCGACGGTCAGAGCGCCATTGCCCCAATTTGCCGAATGCGCAATACCTTCTCTTCTCAGGAGATCTGGTGCGGTAGGGCATTCGTCACCAAACTCCAAGCGCCAGCTCTCTAGCAACTCAGGGTTCACATGCGATCTATTCAACGCTCAGTCCATTTGTATGATCAGGCCTACGACATACTATGGGAGAAGATCCTTTCCGGCGAAATCAAGCCTGGCCAGCGCTTACGAGACATCGAGTTGGCAGAGCAGATGAAGATCAGCCGCACGCCGGCTCGCGAGGCGATGCGGAAGCTTGAGCAAGACGGTATCCTCAAAGCCCTGGAGCACGGCGGTTATGAAGTCACGGAGGTCCGCGCAGCTGACCTCAGGGATCTGTATCGCTGCCGGATTGTCCTGGAGGGGTTGGCGGCGCGCGACGCCGTCGACAATTTCACTCCCGGCGACGAAAGAAAGCTCAAGCAACTGATTGCACGAACCGAGGACTACATAAAGCAGGGCAAGTTCGAACAGGCGCTGAAATGCAACACGGAATTTCACGTCACGATCTGCGAGCTGTCCAAGAACGAGCATCTGATCAGGTTGCTTGAGTCCCTTTGGCGACTGATCATTTTTCATCGCAGCACCCTGATGAAGGCAGCCTTGTCTCGGACCGTCCCGCGCTATGCCGAACATCTGGAAAAGACCCAGCGAGAGCATCACGCCATCCTTGCTGCCATGGGCAGGGGTCCGGAGCATGCGGGGGCGGCAATGGAGCGGCATCTCTCCAACACGGCAGCGGACATGGACGAGATGCTGCGCCATATCGAATCCGTGGAAGCCTAGTCGGATGGCGCGAAGCAGGGGCTTCGCGACCTGAAAGCCTTAAAAGCCGGCGGGCGGCGGCATTGCTGCGTCCAATTTGCAGAAGGGCGTTGCAAGCTTTTCGAAACGCCGGTATCCTGAATACCGAATACGACTGGGACGTCCTGTGACTGCTATTCTTCCAACCATTGCCGTGATCGGCTGCGGCGGAACGGTCTCGAGTGAGGCGACATCGACCCTCGATACGTTGGACTATCCCGAACTGGGTCGGAAGCTTTCCGTCGAGGAGATGCTGAGCCGTCTTCCCGAAGCGCGGCTTGTCGCCGACCCCGTCGCTATCCCGTTCCGCGGCATCGGTAGCTCGGCTATGACGCCGGCCAACTGGATCGAACTGCGTGACCTGATCCAGCAGGTTGCGACGGAACAGCCGGGTATCAGTGGGCTCATCGTCCTGCATGGAACTGCTACACTCGAGGAAACCGCGTATTTCCTCGACTTAACGCTCGATGTCGCCCAGCCCGTCGTGCTGGTCGGCGCGCAGCGGCCGTTCAATGCGGTGAGTTCGGACGCAAGCATGAACATAGTGGGCGCGCTGCGGATCGCCGGATCCCCGGACGCCCACGGCAAAGGCGTTCTTGTTACGCTCAACGACGAAATTCACGCAGCTCGGGACGTCACCAAAACCTCGAGTTACCGGCTGCATACATTTCAGTCGCCCGAAACCGGCGTCCTGGGCCAGGTCGATGCCGATCGTGTACGGTTTTTTCGTGCGCTCGTTCGGCCGCATGCTCCCAATAGCGAGTTCACCCGCCCCAAGGTGACCCAAGTGCCGCGTGTTGACATAGTCTATTCCTATGCAGGTGTCGACGCGACTTTCATTGAAGCGGCGATTGCGGCAGGCGCAGTCGGGATTGTGTCGGCGGGCCTGGCGCCCGGTCTCCCCACACCTCCCGAAAAATTGGCCTTGGAGCGAGCCGTCACGCGGGGGATCACAGTCGTTCAGTGCACGCGTGTCATGAGCGGCCGGGTGGCGCCCCGCCGCTATCTGCGTGATGCAGGCTTAATTGCGGGCAATGACTTCAGCCCGCAAAAGGCAAGGATTCTACTGAGCTTGGCTCTTGCGAGATCGATGAACCCCGAGCAAATCGCAAACCTATTCGCCACGTATTGAATCCGGCAGTTCGAACAGGGCGAGTTGCCCAGATTAATTTTAGGCGCTTGGTATGGGACGAACGATGATTGATTTGGTGGTGCGCGGAGATGTGGTGGTAACGCCGCAGGGAGTTGGTGCTTTTGACGTTGCGATCTCTGGTGAAAAGATCGTTGCGGTGGCCTCGATTGGTGCGTTGGAGCTCGGCCCTGGCGTAAAACTGATCGACGCGGCGGGTAAAATCGTCATTCCCGGCGGCATCGACCCACATGTGCATTGCAAGTGGCCGATGCCGGTTCCAAACGGGCCGACCGGCCTCACCGATCCTCCATCTTCAGTAAGCCGGGCCGCGCTGCATGGCGGGACAACGACCGTCATCGATTTTGCCCGCTGGACGCATGGCAATTCGATCCAGGGAACGATCGAGCAGCGTGATCTGGAATGGAAGGGCGCATGCTATTGCGACTACGCCTACCATATCATGGTCGAAGGCGACCTGCCTGTAGACCTTCCCGCTCAGCTTGGAGAGGCGATCCAGGCCGGCTATCCGACAGTGAAGATATTCACCACCGACATCACCCCCAGCCGCAAAGGCCGAATGGTTGATTTCGGCGACGTGTGGGAGGTGTTTCAAATCCTGGCCAAGAACGGAGGACTTGGCGTCATTCACGCCGAAGACAACGACATCGTGATGCACATGTACGGCAAGCTCATTCGCGAAGGACGCGTTGGGTTTGAGAACCTGGCTGAGGTCCACAATTCGCTTTCGGAGGATCTGTCTTTCCGCCGCATCATCCGTCTTGCCGAAAGTGTCCCTGGCACGGCGCTCTACATGATGCACGTGAGCGCCGCTTCGGGCGTAACCGCCATCCGCGAGGCGCGCCTGAAAGGTCTCCCGATTTATGGAGAAACGCTCCACCAATATTTGCTCTATACGAATGAGGACTACCGTCGGCCCAATGGCCAGATCTACCATACCTATCCTTCGTTGAAATCGAAGGCGGACCAATCAGCGCTCTGGGATGGCTTCCAGGATGGCTCGATCAGCACCGTCGCCACTGACGAGATTTGCTGCACGCTCACCAAGAAAACCCAGGGCATGCGGATCGATGATACGACGGGCGGGAACGCCGGCTGCGAGCCGCGGATTTCCTTGATGTACACCGAGATGGTCGGGCGGCGCGGCTATTCGCTGAACCATTTCGTCGATCTCGTCTCATCCAATGCCGCACGCATCATGGGGCTTTATCCCCGCAAGGGTGCCATCGCGGCTGGCAGCGATGCCGATATCACCATCCTCGACCCGGCCAAGGGTCGCACGATCCGTGCGGCGGAACTGCATGAGGCAGACTACTCACCCTGGGAGGGCCACCAGGTCGATATATGGCCGAGCCTCACTATCTTGCGTGGCAAGGTCGTCGTCGACGACGGTCACTTCACGGGAACGCTCGATCACGGCCAATATCTGCCACGCCGAATCCCGGCCGAAATTCTCAACGGGCGGGCTTCGTGACAAACGCGGAACTCAGCGAGCTGCTGTCTGACAGCCTGGATCTGTGGGGGGTGATCGGGCAAACAGGGCTGCAGGGCGACGACGTCCAGATCGTGACAAAGGTCGGTCACACCGTCGCAATCCGCCGCCTTGGCGCGGCGAGGCAGGGGTGGTCGGTTCAGCTCATGGCATGGCCCGATGTTGAACCCGCTCCCGCTCGCCCCGTCAGGGCTTGTGCGTCGGTCGTTCCAATGCTCCGCACGATCCGCGCCCTTTTTAGCGCGGCAAAGCCTGAGGCCCGCCTGAGGTTTGCCTCAGAGCGGCCGCCCGCAAGCGGTGGCCATTGAAATGGTTCCTGTATCGATCCTCACAGGGTTCCTTGGCAGCGGCAAGACGACGTTGCTCCGTGGTCTGCTGCGCGACCCGCGCTTTGCTCGTTCGGCGGTGATCATAAACGAGTTCGGCGAGATCGGCCTCGACCACGACCTGATCGAGAGCAGCGATGAAAACCTGGTGCGGCTTTCAACCGGGTGTCTTTGCTGTTCCGTGCGCGGCGATCTCATCGAGACGGTGATGGACTTGATCCGCCGACGGAATAGCGGCGAGCTTCAGTTCGACCGGGTGCTCATCGAGACTTCGGGGTTGGCGGATCCGGCGCCAGTTCTTAGCGGATTTATGGCCGACCCAGGCATGGCCGAAAACAGCCGGCTCATGCCGGTGGTGACCGTCGTCGACGCGAAGCATGGTTGGGCAACACTTGACGAGCACGTCGAAGCGCGAAAACAAGTCGCGGTTGCCGACCGCATCCTTCTGACCAAGACGGATGTGGCCGGGGAAGCCGCGCCTTTGCGCAAGCGACTGGGGTTACTGAACCCGATCGCGCCGCTGATGACCGCGGTTGCCGGACAGGCGCCTTACGAACTCCTTTTTGGGAATAGCGGGGCTTCCGAAATTCCGGGCTTTGGGTCTTTCATCGCTACCGCGAATGCGCAGGCCGGCTTCGACCTGCACGACCCCCAACATACACATGGGATAGTCAGCTTCTCGCTCGTGCGTGAAAAGCCCGTGCCAGCAGTGGCATTGGCCTTGCTGATCGAGGCGCTAGTCGAGCACGCCGGTTCAGCGCTCCTCAGAGTGAAAGGTCTGGTCCAAGTTGCCGAAATGCCGGACCGGCCAGCGGTCCTCCATGGGGTGCAACATGTCTTCGAGCCACTCGACTGGCTTGATCAATGGCCCAGCGATGACCGCCGCACACGGATAGTATTCATAGGGCGCGCTATCCCCGTGAATTGGCCCAGGCGACTTCTGCAGGCCATCGAAAGCGAGAGTTTCTGAAGAACCGCCCTGTTCCAGCGCCTCTGTCGTGGGCGCAAAGTCGATGAGTTACTGCAGCCACGAATGCGCTGGTCAAAGTCTGGCGGAGATTGCAAGTTGGCTGCCGACTTCCACAATGGGTTAGCGTCTCATCACATTCTTAGGCCGACAGCCGTTGAAGCGCTTGAGGATTATGCATGACTTATCTGGTCACCGGCGCCACCGGGTTCATTGGCACCAACATCGTTGAGCACCTCGCAGGTGAAGGAGGAAGGGTCGTTGCCCTCAGCAATGTCGCGCCATCGGCGCGGCAGAAGCAGATGGCGGCCAAAGCCAGCGGCGAAGTGATCTTCGTGCTTGGGGATGTCCGTGACCAGACCGGGCTCGAGGAAATTATTGAGCGCCATGGCGTCGAACGGTTGATCCACGCGGCGGTGATCACCTCCAATGCGGAGCGCGAGAAAACGGGGGCGTCGCTGATTGTCGACGTCAATCTCGTGGGCGCCGCGGCGGCCGCAACCGCCGCAGCGAACAAGCGGTTACGGCGCTTCGTGCTGGTGGGATCAGTCGGTGTGTTTTCGGCATACAACCTGCCTGACGGAATGGTCATCGAGGAAAGTCAGCCACAGCGAGCGGAAACGCTCTATGGCATCAGCAAATCGGCGGCCGAACGCATCGTCCGTCGCATTTGCTCGCTCAACGGCCTGCCCTACGTCATCGGCCGAGTGGCGACCGCATTCGGTCCGTGGGAACACGATTCAGGTTATCGCGATACGCTGAGCCCGCTCCATCAGATCACCCGCATTGCCCGCGCTGATGGGATTGCCATTCTCAGGCGTGACAGGAAGAGCAACTGGCACTACGGCCGCGATGCCGCCGCTGCGCTTGTCACCCTCGCACAAGCAGAGTCGCTGCGTTACAGCGACTACAATCTAGGGCCGCAATGGGTCTGGCCTCTCGGCGAGTGGTGTGCCCGACTGGCGCAGCGCTTTCCAAATTTCCGATATGAAATTGGCGGCGAAGGCAATGTAGAGCTTTACAGTTCGAATGATGGCGGTTTCCTCTCGGGGGCGCGCTTTACAGAGGAATTCGGTCCCAGCGCGTGCTTCGACCTCGACGCTGCCTTCGCCGACTTCATGTCCTGGCTCGACGAGCCCCAAACGAACTGATAGCGCGCAGCTGCGGCGCATCGGCAACTCTGCCAGCGCGAGCGCGCCGAACATGACCCAGCTGTTGGCCTCGCTCGCTCCTGAGGTGAGGACGATCTGATCGGCATCCGCCGGGCCGCCAAGCAGGTCGAGCATCGCGATACGTGCGTCATCGACAGGCCGCGCTGCGCCTAGGAGCTCGCCTGCAGTTGAGGAGGCGTTGAGGAACAGCGTCTCTTGGTAGTAGCGCATGGCCTCCAACACCTCAGGGTGGGGCGAGGGCAGCGCTCTATCGGTTACGACTTGGCGGTTAGTTGTGCCGCATGCGTTTCGAACGCGGCCGCTCTTGGTCTAGAACGATGCACGAGAAACTGAATTGCCGCGTTGTCCAACGTGAAGGGCCTCGCCGGTTTGCGGCGACCTATCCCAATCACGTCACTCGCCGTCTAAGCGATCGCCTTCCGGGGTGACCAACTGGAGTACCGCCCGGAACACGTCGTTAATCCGATCCTGCCAGCCCGGCCCGTCCTTCTGGAAATAATCCAAAACAGCGCGATCAATCCTGAGTGAAACAAGCCTCTGACATTTGGAGCAGCCGCGGCTTGCCGAACCAGTACTGCCGGCTTCTTGATTGGCTTGAAAGCGACCTCGGCTGCAGCCATCCAGACTCAGGACAGATGAGGCGACAGCTCTCCATCATGCGAGGAGGTTCCATTGGCCGGGAACAATAGGCACGCGCACTCCATGACACGATGTTCGGACAGTTGCGCAGCCATCCATGTCGGATTTGGGGCAGTCGATCAGCGCACGGCGCCGACGTAATCTTCGACCTCCAGCAAGGTCCGCTCAAAGAGGTCAGCTATTTCGTTGACATCGTCGTCGCTGATGATGAAAGGAGGACAAAGCGCGATGATGTCGTCTATCGGACGAATGATGAGACCGTTGGCAAGCGCCTTACGATCGAACGCCGCTCCGACTTTCAGCTCTGGATCGAACCGTTGACGTGTCTCTTTGTTCTTGACCATTTCCACCGCGAGCATAAGACCTTCGCCGCGTACCTGGCCGACAATCGGGGAGTTTTCGCCGATGGCTTGCAGCCGACCCTTGAGACGTTTTCCCCGCTCCCTCACATGCTCGACAATGCCCATTTCCCTGTAGATAGCCAATGTCTCGAGCGCAACCGCCACCCCCACCGGGTGGCCCGAATTGGTGAAGCCATGGCCAAAGACGCTGCCGTCGCGGTTGAATTCGCGCACGCTCTCGTAGATCTGCCGGGAAACAATCACCGCTGACAAAGGGAAATGCGATGACGTGATGCCTTTCGCCAAAGCCATCATGTCGGGCTTCATCCCAACAGTCTCCAGCCCAAATATGTTGCCTGTGCGGCCGAAGCCACAAACGATCTCGTCGTCAAGGCAGAGAATTCTGTATCGGTCGAGCACGGCCTGGATCGCGGGGAAATACCCAGCCGGCGGAACCACGACGCCGCCGCCGGCGTTTATCGGCTCGGCGATGAATCCCGCAATCGTCTCCGGCCCTTCCGTTTCAACGATCTCCCGCAGTTCTTCGACAAGCCTGGCGACAAATTGCTCTTCGGTCTCTCCCTGTCTCCCCTCGCGATAGAAATCCGGGCAACCAGCGTGGAGGAAGCCTGGCAGGGGCAGGCCAAACTCCCGATGCAGACGCGGCAATCCTGTCAGGGATGCGCCAACGACAGTTGAGCCATGGAACGCACGCTGGCGCGAGATGATCTTTCGCCGCGAGGCGTTTCCTTTCTGGGCGTGGTAGAGCGCCGGATGGGTCCTCGGCTACGAGCTCGGCCTCAGCCTGCCGCCGGATTGGGTCGGCGACTTCTATTTCCACTATCAGGACGACAAATATCTCGATCGCGTTTTCGAAGAGAACATGGTCACCAATCTCGAAAGCCTGTTCAACACCTGGCTGATCGACACCATCGTCTATGAGAAGAACGGCGCGCGCATCCTTTCGAACACGCCGATCGAATTGATCGTGGTTTGACCCGGGCAGCATCCAATCCAATGACCTTGAATGCCAGGCGACCACTGCCGCAAAGCCTGTATGCGGAAACCGCACTGCCGGCGATCGAAACGCCGCCGCTTGAGGGCGACCGGTCCGTGTCCGTCGCCGTGGTCGGCGGCGGGTATACAGGCCTGTCCACGGCCCTTCACCTTGCCGAAAGAGGGATCGATGCCACGGTTCTCGAACGGTATGAGCCAGGCTGGGGCGCCTCCGGCAAGTCGTGGCTGGCCTGCGCCTTCGGCCGGCAAGCGGCACGGCTCGATCATTCCGTGCTCTATGTGCGCGTGCCGCGCCTGTTCGAGGAT
>NZ_JAMYSE010000143.1:0-11106 GCF_040321795.1 Mesorhizobium sp. M0244
CCTGGTCTTTGTTTTTACGCGTTTGTTGTGGTCCGTGTTGCCCCACCATTGGGGGGGGGGGGGGGGGGGGGGGGCCGGCGCCCCCGCCCCCCCCCCCCCCCGGGGGGGGGGGGGGTGCGGCCCCCCCCCACCTCTTTTTGGTTGAGTGTCGGATATCCAAAACGGGTTTCCACTTTGGATCCGATGCCTCGCAGCAACCGGAGATGACCATGTCGCGCATTGGAATCCACTCATTCGTCTGGTCGGCGAGCTCGGCGCAAAGCGACCTCGAACGGACGCTGGCCAACACCAAGGAAGCCGGCTTGGACTTGATCGAATTCTCCTATCTCGACCCCGCTGATGTCGACATTGACGGCTTGGCCAAGCGGATTGCCGATCTCGGCCTCGGCGTCGCGATCAGCATCGGACTGCCGGCCGACGGCGACATTTCGAGCGCCGACAAGGCGATTGCGGCGCGCGGCGTCGAAATCCTCAACGACACGATCGCGCTGACCCGCGATCTCGGCGGCCAGAAGGTTGCCGGCATCCTCAGCACCAGCCATGGCTTGCAGACTGAGGCGCCGACGCGCGACCAGTGGAACCGCAGTGCCGGCACGCTTGCCAAGGTGGCGGAGACAGCCAAGGCGGCCGGCGTCACCCTCAACCTCGAGATCGTCAACCGCTTCGAAAGCAATCTGCTCAACACCGCCGCGCAAGGCATGGCCTTCATCGAGGACAGCGGCTCAGACAACATCTTCCTGCACCTCGACAGCTTCCATATGAACATCGAGGAGGCCGATGTCGGATTGGCCATTCGCAACGCCGCAAAGAAGATCGGCTATGTCCATATCGGCGAGAGCCATCGCGGCTTCCTCGGCACCGGCAACATCGATTTTGCCGGGATCTTCGATGCGCTGATCGCCATCGGCTACAGCGACGATCTCAGCTTCGAATCCTTCTCGTCGGAAATCGTCGACGAGAACCTGTCGCGGAAAACCGCCATCTGGCGCAATCTGTGGACCGACAATATGGAGCTGGCCAAACATGCGCGCCGCTTCATTTCGCTCGGACTGGAGACGGCACGGCGCAAGGCCGAGCTTGTTTCCGCAACGCATCGGCCCTGAAGCGCGTCGCGCTTTCCGCAAGGCGATTCCCGCCTCCGCTCAGCCGGCAAAACGCGGCGCCAGTTCCTCAATGCGGCGGATCATCGCCTGGAAATCCTCCAAGATGCGCTGGTGCAGGTGAAGCGCCAGCTCCGGATATTCCTCGAGGATACGGCGGAACATCTTGCGACTGAGCCGCAGTATTTCCGAATCGATCTCGGCGGAGGCGCTGGTCAGCCGGTTGGTGTCGGCGATCAGCGCCAGTTCGCTGAGTATGGTGCCGGGACCGGCGGTGCCGATCGGAATGCGCTCGCCATTGTGCTCGCGGTAGAGCACGATGCGGCCGCTGACCACGATGTAGGCCGAATCGGCCTCGTCGTCCTCGCGGTAAAGCTTGTGGTCGGCTTTCAACATGGTGGTTTCGGCGCCGAAGGCGAGCAGACGCAGCTGTTCCTGCGTAAAGCCCTCGAAGAGCCTCACGGTGGACAGGATGCGGATGTCGTCATCCAGCGCCATCTAGCTATGTCCCCGAACCGTCAGTCCCACTCCTCCCTTAGAGCGCCGCGCATCCGCTTTGGACGCGCAAAGGACGCTCTAACATTTTGAATCGACGCATCGTGCTTCCCAAAAATCGAGCCCGATTTTGGGCCCGATGCGTCGGCGAGTTCGATCCAGAACCACCTCCAGCCTCAGGACCGTACCCGAAAAGCGCCCCTCCTGGATCGCTTATTTGGATAATGAAATGTTTAAGGAACCAGCTTGTAGCCGCCGCTTTCTGTCACGAGAATTTCCGCGTTGGAAGGATCGCGCTCGATCTTCTGGCGCAGCCGGTAGACATGAGTTTCCAGCGTATGCGTGGTGACGCCGGAATTGTAGCCCCAGACTTCCTCCAGCAGCACGTCGCGGGTCACCACCTTCTGGTCGGCGCGGTAGAGATATTTGATGATCGAGGCCTCCTTTTCGGTCAGCCGCACCTTGGCGCCGCGCGGGTCGATCAGTAGCTTCTGGCTGGGCTTGAACGTATAGGGGCCGACCGAGAAGGTGGCGTCCTCGCTCTGCTCGTGCTGGCGCAGCTGGGCCCGGATGCGGGCCAGCAGCACGGCAAAGCGGAACGGCTTCGTCACATAGTCGTTGGCGCCGGCCTCGAGGCCAAGGATCGTGTCGGAATCGGTGTCGTGGCCGGTCAGCATGATGATCGGCGCCTTGTAGCCGCCCTTGCGCAATATCTTCACCGCCTCGCGGCCATCCATGTCGGGCAGGCCGACATCCATGATGAGCAGGTCGATGAGCCCGCCGCGCGCCGCGGCGACGCCTTTGGCGGCGGTCGCTTCCTGCAGGACATCGAATTCCTCATAAAGCGACAATTGCTCGACAAGGGTGCCGCGCAGGTCGTCATCGTCGTCGACGATCAGAATGGTGCGTGAAGTCATGGATCAATCCGTTGTTTTGAAAAGAGATTTCAGTTGACCGCTGCCTGTTTATGCGGAAGCTGCCCGGCACAACAGCCGTTCACAGTGATTTGTTCCGTGACACGATCATACAAGAAAAAACGCGATCGCAATGCAGTCGGCGCAATTTTGCCGAAAGGGCTGCGCGTGCTCACCGTGCGGGCGCGGCCCGGCCATGCCAGCCAGGGCTTTCTGCAGGCCGGCAAACTCGTGTTTCCATGCGCACTGGGGCATGGCGGCATCTCGGCCGGCAAGCGCGAGGGCGACGGCGCCACGCCGCTCGGCTCGATGCGGATATTGTCGGGGTATTTTCGTGGCGACCGTTTTTCCGGCGGCCGCAGGACCCGGCTGGCGATGACGCCGATCGGCGGCGACCTCGGCTGGTGCGAGGTGCCTGAGGACCGCAACTACAACCGCCCAGTCAAGATCCCCTATGGCGCCAGCCATGAGCGGATGCTGCGCACCGACGAGCTTTATGATGTCTGCCTGGTGCTGGACTGGAACATTGTGCCGCGCCGGCGCGGGCGCGGCAGCGCCATCTTCTTCCACCTAGCGCGCCGCGGCTTCACGCCGACGCAAGGCTGCGTCGCGGTAACGGCCCGCACAATGGCGCGGCTGCTGCCGCTGTTGTCGGAGCGGACGGTGGTAAGGGTGGTGCGGTAGGGGAGTAGTGACGTAGCGGATCGTGAAATAGTGAATAGCAAGTAATGGGAGTGGTTGATAAGGACATGCGCGGACGCGCCGCTTAGCTTTCCTATTCACTATTCACTATTCACTATTCACTACCTCACCACTGCCCTATCCGCCTCTGCGGCGGCTGCCATCCCGTGTCGAGAAGGCCGAGCCGGCCGAGTTCCCGGTCCATGGCTCGCGCGATGTCCTTGCGTTCACCGCCGATGTCGCGCAGCTGGCGATCCGGAAGGTCCTCGACATTCTCATAGGGAAGATTGACCGCGATTTTTGCATGGCGGAGCCAATCGAGCACCGCACGCAGCCAGGCCGGACGGAGGGTTACGGAGTTCAAAGCGATGTGAGACATGGTGCAATCCGCTTCTCCGGACGTCAAATCCGGTTTGATGTTTCTTCGATGATCAGATCATGGCGGATTGAAATTCAAACGGGAAACGAGTAGTTTTTTCTGTATCTTCAAGTTTTTTTTGAGGATTGGAAATGCTCGACCGACCGCTCCTCGTCTTGCACTGATGGCGCGCCTGCTGCCTGGAACCCGTGCGCTGCGGACGCTGGAGGCAGCGGCCCGGCACCTCAATTTCACCCGCGCCGCCGACGAGCTCGGCCTGACGCCGGCCGCGGTTAGCCACCAGATCAAGGAAATCGAAGATCAACTCGGGATCGTGCTGTTCACGCGCACCAGCCGCACCATCCGGCTGACCGAGGCGGGCGCGGTGTTGTTCGAGGCCTCGACCGACGCGCTCGACCTGCTTGGGCGGGCCGTCTCGCGGGCGCAGAAGATGGCGCGCGGATCGGCGCTGCTGAAGGTCACCCTCGATGCGCACCTCGCGACGAAGTGGCTGATGCGGCGCGTTGACGATTTTCGCAAACAGCATCCGGCAATCGAGCTGCGCTTCGATATTAGCTATGAGGTGCGCGATTTCGATCGCGACGATGTCGATGTCGGCATCCGTTTCGGCACCGGCAAGTATCCGGGGCTTCGCTCACACCGACTGTTCGAAAACGTCATCATTCCGATCTGCAGCCCGGCCTTGCTGCGGGCGGGGCCGCCGTTGAAAGAGCCGCGCGACCTGTTCCATCATACGCTGGCGCATATCGAATGGTCGCGGCAGGGCGTCACCTGGCCGAACTGGAGCATGTGGATGGCGGCGGCGGGCGTCGACGATTTCGACGACAGCCGGACCATCGTGTTCGGCAATTCGACGGATGCCGTTCAGGCCGCGCTCGACGGCAACGCGGTTGCGCTCGCCGATTTCGCCATGGTGGCAAACGATCTTTCGGAAGGCCGGCTGATCCGGCCTTTCGCGCTCGGCATCAAGGTCGCGCCCGAATTCGCCTATTTCCTGGTCTATCCCGAAAGTGCGGCGAATGACCCGCGCATCGTCGCCTTTCGCGATTGGCTTCTCGACGAAGTCGCCAAGACCCCGACCTGACGGTCCTGGCGAAACCTTAGATCGCGGGGGGCCCAAACCAGCCGATCACCGCGCCGATGAGAAGCAGCACGCCAAGCCAATGGCCGGTGTCGATGAGCGTCAGATCCCAGCCGAAACCTTCGTAGCGATGGTTGACCGAAAGCGTCGTGGCGACGAACCCCAGCCAGAGAACGAAACCGAAGACCAGCCCGGCAAGCAGGCTCGGGTCGCCACCGGTCACGGCACCGATGACCAGCGACATGACCAGCGCCATCACGAGCTCCGCGACGAAGGAGACGACGAAGGGCAGCACCGATTTCCCCATGGTCGCCGGATCAAGCCTGGCGGCCTTCAGCCACGGCTTGCTCAAACCCATGTACCAGGCCGCGCCGAACAGCCACGCCACCACCGGCGGCGACGATCACCGCCAGCCAATTGATCGCTGAAAAATCCATAGTTTCCCTCCCGGTCGATTGTCTGATGGAACGCCTGTTCGGCGATGCCGTCAAGCAAACCGCCAGACGGTGGTGCGCTTGACCAGGGAATCTTCGAGCGCCCGGGTTACCGCCACTTCGTAGACGGCAAGCGGTTCCAGCCCCGCTTTCGGCATATAGGAACGGCCGGGATCGCCGACGAGGATGTCGGCGCCGCGTGCCTTCAACACCGCGAACCACGGCATGAGCCTGTCGGCGAAGGTCTTGTCGTAGAAGACGTCGCCGGCCAGCACCACATCCCAGCCTGTATTGGTGCCGATGCAGTCGCCGGCGAGGAATTCTATCGCGACGCTGTTGGCCTCGGCATTGAGGCGGATCGCAGTCGCGCAGAACGGGTCGATATCGGCGGCGGTCACCTCCGCAGCACCAGCCTTGGCCGCGGCAATGGCGACAAGGCCGGATCCGGAGGCGAAGTCGAGCACGCGCTTGCCGCGCACCGTCGCCGGATTGTCGAGGACGTAGCGGGCAAGGCCTTGGCCGCCGGCCCAGGCGAAGGCCCAGAAGGGCGGCGGCAGGCCGATTTCGGTCAGTTCATCCTCGGTCCGCTGCCACAATTCATGCGCCTCGTCGGCCAGGTGCAGGCGTATCTCCGGCACGTGCGGCGGCGCCATCAGCGCCGTGTTATCGAGGATGAATGTTTTGGCGCTGTCCGGCGTCAGCGCCGTCATGGTGCAGGGGTGAGGCCACCCATGCTGCAGACCTCCTGCCATTCGGCTGAGGTCACCGGCTGCACGGAAAGCCGTCCGAGCCGCACCAGCGCCATGTCGGCCAGCTTTGGATTGGCCTTGGCCTGTTCCAGCGTCACCGGCTTCGGCATGTCCTTGTAGGCGCGGATGTCGACGCATTCCCAGCGGGGATCGTCGGTGGTGGTGTCCTGATGGGCCAGCGCGCAGACTTCGGCGATGCCGACGATGTCGAGCCCATCATTGGAATGGTAGAAGAAGCCGAGATCGCCGATCTGCATCGCCTTCATGTTGTTGCGCGCCGCATAATTGCGCACGCCGTCCCATTGCGTGCCGGCCTTGCCCTTGGCCTTCAGCATTTCGAAGGAGAAGACCGAGGGCTCCGATTTGAACAGCCAGTAGTTCATTCTTTCGCTCCTCCTCAGGTGTCGCCTGAACTAGATATTTGAAGGTTTGTTGAAGGTCCAGTTCCACTGCCGGACTTCGACGCTTTCGAACAGCCCGGCCTTGGCATAGGGATCGGCTGCCGACAGGGTTTTTGCCGCAGCCAGATCGGGCGCCTCGACCACGACGAGGCTGCCGTTCGGCTTGCCTTCCGCGTCGAGGAACGGGCCGGCGAAGGCCAGTTTCTTGTCGCCGTTCAGCCCTTCCAGAAAGGCAATGTGCTCGGACCGCGTATCGAGGCGCACCTGCAGGCTTCCTGGTCTGTCCTTGCAAATCAACGCAAACAGCATCTTTCCATCTCCGGTATTGTTCGGGATCACATGTCGGTTTCGGTTTTGAGCGGCCTGGTCATCAACGCCGACACAGCCTGGTCTATGGTGACGGTGCCGTCCAGTATGGCGGCGCCGGCGGCTTGGAGGGGCGCAGGGACCCGGCGGTCGCGGGCGAGGCGGGCGGCTATCGCCGCCGTCGGCACGCCTTCGGCCAGGGGCAGGCCGGCAAGCGGCTTGCCTTGCCCCAGCGCCAATCCATAGGCGAAATTGCGCGACTGGGCGGACGAGCAGGTCAGCAGCAGATCGCCGAGGCCGGAAAGCCCCATCAGCGTCTCCGGCTTTGCGCCAAAGGCGGCACCGATGCGACGCAATTCGACGAAGCCGCGCGTCACCATCGCCGCCTGGGCGCTGGCGCCAAGCCCGGCGCCGGTGACGGCACCCGCGGCAATGGCAAAAACGTTCTTCAGTGCGCCGCCGATCTCGACGCCGATCAGGTCGTCGCTCGAATAACAGCGCAGGTTTTCGGCCGAGAAACGGGCGGCAAGGTCGGCCGCCAGAGCCTCGTCGCGGGCGGCGACCACCACGGCCGTCGGCAGGCCTTTGGCGACGTCGGTGGCGAAGCTCGGGCCCGACAGGGCGGCCACCGGATTTGCCGGCACGATTTCCTCGGCAATGGACGACAGCAGCGCGCCGGTATCGCGCTCGATGCCCTTGGCGCAGAGAACCAGCGGGACGCCTTTCGGCACATGGCCGGACGCGGCCGTCAGCATGGCGCGCAACGATTGCGCCGGCGTCACCGCCAGCACGCAGTCGGCGTCGACGAGAGCCGTTTCGATGTCGCTTGTCGCCGCGATGCCGGGATCGATGGCGATGCCGGGCAGGTAGCGCGGATTTTCGCCGCGACCGATCGCCGCGACAATGTCCTGGTCGCGGGCGAACAGTCGGACCGAATGGCCGGCGCGCAGCATGGCCAGCGCCAGCGCCGTGCCCCAGGCGCCGCCGCCGAGCACGGCGACGCGCCAGCCGGTGCTGGCTTTGCGCTTCATGGCTTTACTCGTCACGCCTTGGCTCCGCGCCGGCCCGAGCCGACCATTGGGGCCGAGACGCTGTCAAGCGGCCAGCGCGAGCGCGGCACGAAATCGGCGGCGTTTTCACCTGATATGCCGGCGCGCAGGCGCTCGATGCCGGCCCAGGCGATCATCGCCGCATTGTCGGTGCAGAGCTTCAGCGGCGGGGCGACGAAACTGAATCCGGCCTGCTCGCATAGCGCCTGTAATGTCGCCTTGATCGTCCGGTTGGCGGCGACGCCGCCGGCGACAACCAGCGCAGGCTCTGTCTTGGCCGGGAATTGCTGACGAAACCGGGTCAGCGCCCGTGAAACACGGTCGCCCAGCGCATCCGCCACCGCCGCCTGGAACGAAGCGCAGATGTCGGCAACATCTTGGTCGCTCAGCGGGGCGATCGCCGTCGCTGCCTGGCGCACCGCGGTCTTGAGGCCGGAGAAGGAGAAATCGGGCTGCACCGAGCCCTTCATCGGGCGCGGAAAGGCGAAGCGCGTCGCATCGCCTGACGCCGCCGCCTTCTCGACATTCGGTCCGCCCGGATAGGGCAGGCCGAGCATCTTGGCCGTCTTGTCGAAGGCTTCGCCAAGCGCATCGTCGATGGTCGTCGCCCAGCGCTGGTAGTCGCCGACACCGCGCACGGCAACGATCTGGGTGTGGCCGCCGGAGACCAGCAGCAAGAGATAGGGAAAGTCGAGCCCGTCGGTCAGCCTGGCGGTCAGTGCGTGGCCTTCGAGATGGTTGATGGCGATCAGCGGTTTTTTGGCTGCTGCGGCGATGGCTTTTGCCGTCATCAGGCCGACGATCAGTCCGCTGACCAAGCCTGGACCGGCGGTGGCGGCGATCGCATCGATATCGGCGAGTTCGACGCCGGAATCGGCAAGTGCTGCCTCGATGATGCCGTCGAGCGCCTCGACATGGGCACGCGCGGCGATCTCCGGCACGACGCCGCCGAAAGCGGCATGCTCCTCGATCTGGCTGAGCACGACATTTGACAGGATCTTGGGGGACATGATTTGAGGCGCGCTGCTACTGTCCAGCGCCACCACGCTGGCGGCGGTCTCGTCGCAACTCGTCTCAATGCCCAGAACGCGGATCAATTCGTCGCTGTCTCCAAAAATCGTACAGATTGTACAGCCGGCCATTCCTCGCTAGGAGAAAGCCCGGCAAAGCCCTCGCTGGAAATGTTCCGGCCGGGGTTATCACGGACCGCGCGCCATGCAAACAACCTTGAAAATCGGAACACGCGGCAGCCCGCTGGCACTGGCGCAGGCGCATGAAACGCAGGCGCGGCTGATGGCGGCGCACGGCATGCCGCCCGAAGTGTTCGAGGTGGTCGTCATCTCGACCAGCGGCGACCGCATCCAGGACCGGCCGCTGTCGGAAGCCGGCGGCAAGGGCCTGTTCACCAAGGAAATCGAGGAGGCGTTGCTGTCGCGCCGCATCGACATCGCTGTGCATTCGTCGAAGGACATGCCGACGCTGTTGCCCGACGGGCTGGAACTGTCCGCCTTCCTGCCGCGTGAGGATGCGCGCGATGCTTTCATCGGCAAGGCGGCGCGAACGATTGCCGAGCTGCCGCAAGGCGCCAAGGTCGGTTCGTCGTCGCTGAGGCGCCAGGCGCTGATCAGGCGCATGCGGCCGGACCTCGACGTGGTGATGTTTCGCGGCAATGTGCAGACGCGGCTGCGCAAGCTCGACGAGGGCATTGCCGACGGCACCATCCTCGCCTATGCCGGGCTGAAGCGGCTCGGGCTCGAAGATGTCGTCACCGACCTGATGCCGCTCGACGTCTTTCCGCCGGCGCCGGGACAAGGCGCGATCTGCATCGAAAGCCGCATCGGCGACCGCGACATGGAACAGATGCTGACGGCAATCCATGACGTGCCGACCGGCCAGGCGCTGGCCTGCGAGCGCGCCTTCCTGGCGGCGCTCGACGGGTCCTGCCGCACGCCGATTGCCGGCCATGCGACGATATCAGGCGGAACGATTTCTTTTGCCGGGCTGATTATCTCGCCCGATGGCACGCAGTCGCATGAGGTCAGGCTGGAAGGGCCGGCGCAGGAGGCGGCGCGCATCGGCACGGAAGCCGCCGCGACCGTTCGGGCGAAGGCCGGCGAGACGTTCTTCGACGGCTGGACCTGATATGGTCCGCGTCCTGGTGACGAGGCCGGAACCAGGCGCCTCGCGCACGGCGCGCCGGCTTGAGGATGCCGGTTTTAAGCCGATCCTGCTGCCGTTGACCGAAACGGTGGCGCTGCCGGCCGACGCCGACGCGGTCGCCGATGCTGCCGCGGCGGTCGCGGTCACCAGCACCAACGGCGTTCGCCACGCGCCCAAAAAGATCATCGCGGCGCTCGCCGGCTTACCTTGTCATGCCGTCGGCAGGAAGACCGCCGAAGCCGCCCGCGCAGCCGGGTTTCTGTCGGTCAGCGAAGGTCCGGGCAATGCCGAGGCGCTGGCCGATGCACTTGCCGGCGCCTACGCCGGACAGACCATCGTCTATCTGTGCGGAAGGGTGCGGTTTCCGGGTTTCGAGGAGCGGTTGCAGGCGGCGGGTATCAGGGTTCGTGCGATCGAGACCTACGACACCATGGCGCTCGACCATTCCGACGAGGACGTTCTTGCGCGCTTGTCAGCCCAACCGGCCGAGGCGGTGCTGCTCTACTCGGCCAAGGCGGCCATAGCGGTGCAAGCCTTGGCCGGCCGACCGGCGCTGCGTGGTCTTTTTGGAGACGCACACTTTTTCGCCTTGTCGGGACGTATTGCCGCGGTCCTTGGCGAGGGTTTTGGTAAAAACATCCACATTGCGCCGGAACCCAGCGAAGAGGCGCTGCTGGCGCTTTTGCAGCCGCGGCGCTGACGGGCATCTGCCCTGCCCGTTTCCGGACGTTGGCGCCGCCCCTCACCTGCCTGCCGGCATCCTCTCCCCGTATAGTGACGGGGAGAGGGGCCCTCATCGATGATTTCGCCAATTTTCAACGTTGCGGAAGGTGCGCCAAGGTTGCGGCCAGCCCCTTCTCCCCGTCACCATACGGGGAGAAGTGCCCGGCAGGGCGATGAGGGGCGGCACAACCTTGAGCGATTGGCCTGGCAGAAACCTATTTTGTTCTTGCTTTGTGCCGGCAGCTATGCTATCAATTCGCCGAAGGTGCTGATTCGCGCCAACGACCCGCCGCCGAGGCGGGTTTTTGTTTTGGTCCCGCTTATCGGTATCCAACCGCTGCGGCGTTTTGCCAAAACTGAACTCGAAAACCTGGCGTCATCACGCCGCCCCTTTTCACCGCTTGGTGATGTGCTAGACCCTTCCAACCATCCCGAAGCGAATTTTGCGGAGCCCGAGCATGGTCAAGACGCCGAAGATGCGGCATTCCAAGAGCCGCCGTGAGCCGGTGACCATCGAGCTCGAACCTGGCGCCGTCTCGCGGGTCGCCGACGAACAGGATGCCGGCAAGCAGCAGACAGCCGGGGCGCAGACCGACGAGGCGAAAGCCGAGGAAGCAGCGAACGCCTCGCAGCC
>NZ_JAMYSE010000144.1:0-10892 GCF_040321795.1 Mesorhizobium sp. M0244
CCTCACGGGCGGGCCCACCCCCGCGGGGCTTTTCCCCTATTGCTGGGGCACCCGGGGAAGGCTTGGGGCCACCCCCGCCCTTGGCCTTACCCTGGGGGGGGGCGCGCCGAGTAGGGGCGGCGCGCCCTTCCTACTGCGGCTGGCCTCCGGCTCCTTCGGGCCGTTCGGTTATCCCGTCTGGGTGGCAATCGCCGCTGTGCTCGTGGCACATATTGCGCTCTACCACACCCGCTTCGGCGTGCATCTGCTGGCGACCGGTGGCCAGACCGAAAGTGCCCGCTCGCTCGGGATCCGGACCAACCGGGTCAAGATCGCCGCCTACACGATTTCCGGATTCTGCGCCGGCATCGCCGCGCTGCTTCTGGTGGCGCGCATCGGCTCGGCCGAGCCGCTGATCAACACCAGCCTGCTGCTCAATTCGGTTGCGGCGGTGGTTCTGGGCGGCGTCAGCCTGTTCGGCGGGCGCGCCAGCATTCTCGGCCCGGCAATCGGTGCGCTGATGCTCACTGCCCTCGTCAACGGGCTGACGCTGCTTAGCGTTTCGGCCTTCTACCAACCGCTCGCCGTGGGTGCCATCGTGGTGCTGGCGGCCCTGATCATGCGGTATCAGAAATGAGCGCCGTCCATCACATCCCGTCGACCGACGCGATCCTTGCCTGCGAAGGATTGAGCAAGCATTTCGGCGGCATCCGCGCCTTCACCGATGTCGCCTTCCAGGCTCGTCGCGGCGAGGTCACCGCTGTCATCGGCGACAATGGCGCCGGCAAGTCGACGCTGATCCGCTGCCTGGTCGGCGTCCATGTACCGGATGGCGGCGAGATCTTCTTCGACGGCCGGCCGCACCCGTTCGCCAATCCCGACGATGCGCGCAAGGCCGGCATAGAAACGGTTCACCAGAACCTGGCGCTGATCGACGAACTCACCGTCGCGCAGAACCTTTTCCTCAACCGCGAGATCGTGCGCCGGATCGGACCCTTCGCCTTGCTCGACCGCAAGGCCATGAAGCAGCAGGCTCGCGCCATGCTCTCGCGCCTGTCGATCAACATGCCCTCGGTCACCCAGCGCGTGCGGCGGCTGTCGGGTGGACAGCGGCAGGCGATCTCGATCTGCCGTGCTGCCGGCTCCGGCGCCAAGCTGGTGGTGATGGACGAACCGACCGCGGCCCTTGGCGTGCAGGAAACCGCCAATGTCGAAGCCCTGATCCGGCGCCTGCGCGAACAGGCTGTCAGCGTCATCCTGGTCAGCCACAATTTCGATCAGGTGCGGCGTCTGTCCGACCAGATCTGGGTGATGCGGGCCGGACGGATGGTGGCCACGGTGCGGGCCTCGGAGACCACGGGCAACGAGCTCGTCGCGCTCGTCACCGGCGCGGCGTGACGGCGGGGACACTAACCAGCCAGGGACGACATGATTAAGATCAAAGGGAGTTTGCAGTGGCAGTAATCCGTGTCGGACTTGTGGGTCTAGGAGAGGTTGCGCAGTCGATCCATCTGCCGGTGCTGAGCGATCAGCGCGACCGCTGGCTGATATCCGGCGTTTATGACGTTTCGGCGAGCCTGATGGCGCTGTGCCGGTCCGAATATCCGACCGCCGCTGCCTTCGATTCCGCCGAGGCACTGATCAATTCACCTGACATCGACGCGGTTTTCATCCTCTCGTCCGATGAAACCCACAGCCGCTTCGTGCGTGCCGCCATCGAGGCGAACAAGCATGTGTTGCTGGAAAAGCCGGCCTGCCTGACGGTGCGCGAGATCGACGAGCTGCTGGCGCTGACGCCGAACTACGCCAAGACGATCTTCGTCGGTTACATGAGGCGCTATGCTCCGGCCTATCTGGCGGCGATTGAGGAACTGCCCGACTTCGCTGACATCACCCATGTCCGCATCTTCGACCTGATCTCCGACGGCCGGCATTTCCTGAAAAAGAGCCAGAATGTCCTCTATCCCCAGGACATCGAGCCGGACTTGCTGGCGCGCGGCGCCAGGGAACGCGAAGCGCTGATCCGTGAAGTGGTGGGTATTGATGCCCCCGCCGATCTGGTGCGGGCCTATCGGGGCCTGACGGCGCTCTCCTCGCACCACATTTCGGCGATGCGGGGACTGCTCGGCGAACCGGCTCGCGTGCTGGCGGCGCACCGCACTAATGGCGGCGCCAATACCAGCGTGACATTCGACTACGGACATTTCGCCGCCTGCTACGACGCGGTGGTCGACGATCTCGGCCTGTTCGACGCCATGATCGAGGTGCGCTCGAACACCAAGCGGGTCCGCATCATCTACGCCACGCCCTATATCCGCAGCCTGCCGACGCGGCTGGAAGTGACGGAAGCCGGCGTCGGCGGTCCTGTGACGAGGACATACGGGCCGCTCTATGGCGATGCCTTCTCCAATGAGCTCGAAAGCTTCCATCGCCACATCATGGACGGCACCAAACCTCTGACCGATCTCGCGGACTCTCGTCGCGACTTGGTGCTGATGGCGGAGATCATTGATCGCATGAAACAGACTACGGGGATTATGCGCTGAAGCTGCCCTTTCATTGAGGGTAGATCCGACGAGGAGATTGCATTGGCTCCCGGCTGGCGGGTCTACGCTTTCCGGCTCGCGGTCTATCCGCCAACCATCAGCTTGACGACTTCGTCATGGTTGGTTTCCGATATCTTGCGCTCGCCGGCCTGGACGCCGCGCCGCAGCACGATGATGCGGTCGGACACGGCGAAAATATCCAGCAAATTGTGCGAGATGAAGACTACGCCCCTGCCTTGGGCCTTGAGTTGGTGGATGAGCGAAATGACCTTGCGCTGTTCGGGCACGCCGAGGGCCGCGGTCGGTTCGTCCATGATCAGGATCTGTGCGTCCCAATAGACGGCCCGGCCGATGGCAACAGCCTGCCGTTGACCGCCGGAGAAATTGCTGACCGGGGCATCGAGCCGGCTCACATGGAAATCCAACCGTCCCATGGTCTTCTTGGCGGCGACGGCCATGGCCTTGCGATCGAGCACCGGCAAGAAGCCGAAGGCCTTGCGCATGGGTTCACGGCCGAGGAAGATATTGGCGCCAATGGACAAATTGTCGGCGAGAGCGAGATCCTGATAGATTGTTTCGATGCCTTTTTCGCGCGCCTCATGCGGCGTCGCAAATGTCACCGGCTGACCCCTCAGCAGAATTTCACCGCCCGTCGGCTGAAAGACGCCCGATATCGCCTTGATCAGCGTGGTCTTGCCGGCGCCGTTGTCGCCCGCCAGGGCCACCACTTCGCCCGGCCGCACGACCATGGAGAAATCGTTGAGCGCCCGGACGGCGCCGAAGTGCTTGGAAAGATTCCGGACTTCCAGGAGGGGGGTGGTCTGGCCTGGGCTATTCATCCTGACGGGCTCCACTGAACCGGCGCTGCGCCTGGTCGATGAGAACGGAAATGATGATGACGACGCCGACGGCGATGAACTGCCAGAACGGCTCGACATTGACGAAAACCAGCCCGTACTGAATGACCGCGATCACCAGCGCACCGGCGACCGTCCCGAAGATCGTGCCAGATCCACCGAACAGGCTGGCGCCGCCGATCACGACGGCTGCGACGCTGTCGAGCAGCAACGGCTCGCCGGCCTGGGCCGCGCCCGCGGTGAAGCGCGCTGCATAGAGAGCGCCACCGAGGCCTGCGCACATCGCCGAAAGCACATAGAGGCGCAGGATATGGCCTCTGATGTCGATGCCGGCACGACGAGCCGCCTGCACATTGGCGCCGATGGCGTAGTTATGCTGGCCGAACCGGGTCTGGCTCAGGATGTAGTGCATCGCGACGACGAAAACGGCTGCAATGATGACGAGATAAGGCACACCGTAGAACCTGCCGTTGCCGAGCAGCGCGAACCAGGAATTCTGGACCGGCACCGTCGTGCCGCCGGCGAGCAGGAAAGCAGCGCCGCGCGCCACGCCAAACATGCCAAGCGTGCCGATGAAGGGCGGAATTCTGAGGCGCGAGATCAGCAAGCCGTTGATCATGCCAGGGACTCCCGCGACGATCACGGCCGCCAGAATGCCCACCATCATGGCCAGAGGCACCGGCATGGCGGCGCCAGCCAGATTCGTGGCATGGGCCGCGACAACAGCAGCAAGGCCCATGATGAAGCCCAGCGAGAGGTCGATGCCTCCCGAAATGATGACGAATGTCTGTCCGGTCGCAAGCAGCAACGGCGCCACGGCAAATATCGCAATGGATTGCACGTTGAACGGATTGAGCACGAAGGTCGCGCCGAAGGAGACTCTCGACCAAACCTCGAAACAGATGATCAGGCCGGCGAGAAACAGCCAGGCGCGCCCTTCGGCGATGCGTCCGAGCCAGGTCCTGGCCGGATCACCATGGTCGGCCTGAGGGGCGACATGGGTTTCGCTCTGCTCGGTTGGTGATGTTGAAGTCATTGACACATCCGATCCGCAGCGCGGCCTCCGTCAACAGGGTCCTAGAGACCCGGCGCAGGTCTCCTCCCGGCAAGCCGGAAGGAGACCAAGCTGGTTGGAATCATTCGGAATAGAGATACCTCATTCGGAATAGAGGTACTTCGAGATATTCGGGTCCGCGATGTTTGACTTGTCCATGATCGTAAAGCCGGTGCCGATCGCAACCGGGATTGACTGGCCGGTCAGGTGGGCATAGGCCGAAACGACACCAAAATAGCCGATCTCGGCCGGATGCTGGGCAATCGCAACGTCCACCAAGCCGGTGTTGATGTTGTCGACGATGCTGACCGGTGCGTCGAACGCGACGACCTTGATGGTGCCGCTTTGCCCTGCCTGCTTGACGCCGTTCGCCGCGCCGATCGCCGAGAACAGATTTGCACCGAACACACCAACGAGATCGGAGTTGCGCGCGAACGTCGCTTGGAGCTGCGAGGCAGCCTTGTTGGCGTCGTCGTCGTTGAACTGCGTCTCGAGCACGGTGATGTCCGGATGCTTCGCCATCTCCTTCTTGAAGCCCTCTTCACGCTGATCGGTGGTCGAAATGCCGGGCTTGACGTTCGAAACATAGACCTTGCCCTTGCCGCCTATGGCCTTGACCAATGCCCGCGCGGCGATCTCACCGCCCAGAATGTTGTCAGAAGCAATATAGGACAGCGGGAAATCCGCCTCACCGGCACCGGTCTGGTAGACGCCGCTGCCGATGAAAGTGTCGACGGTGATCACCGGGATGCCGGCATCATTGGCCTTGCGGAGCGGCTCGACCAATTGAACCTTGTCGGTTGGCGCGATCAGGATCGCGTCCGGCTTCTTGGCGATGACCGCGTCAAGCACGGGGACTTGCGTTACCGGATTGAAATCCGAAGCGCCCTGGAACACCAGGGTCACGCCAAGGGCATCGGCCGCCGCCTGGGCGCCTTTGCGCATGGTGATGTAGAAGCCGTCGGTGGTAAGGCCCGGAACGAGAGCAATGGTGAACTTCTTGTCCTGCGCCAAAGCGGGCGTGATCAGCGCCGTTGCGCAGATGGCGAGGGCCGCCAGGGCGGCAACAATCTTCTTCATAACATCCTCCTCATAATGTTGGCAGATTTGCCGTTGCGATTGATATCGGAAATGGCCGTCAATCTGTTCAGGCTAGGAATCGTAAATGCGCTGACGGCTGGGAAACGGGTTTCGCCTGCTTGCTGTTAACGGGCAGCTCCTCCCAGGCGCCCAGTCATTAGATCAGCCAGTCGAAACCGACCAGCTCTGATGCCCGCAGTCCCGTTTCCTCGCATCCGCAAGGTCCAGAGAACTGCGCCGCTAGGCGCATGCGCCCCTAGCTGCAAGGTTGTAACACTTTGCTGAAAGAAATTGCAACCGGGTACTTCCCTGGCCGGAACGCTTTTCAAACCGGACAACATCTGTCTGCTCCGCAGGGCCCCGCACGGCAGACTATTGCCCCCAAGTCCCTGACGAGACAACAGGTGATTTCGGGGCGCCAGGGTCACGGACCGCGTGGCGTCGATCGGTTCAGGATTGATCAGGCGCGCCGATGTCGCGCATCATGGTGTCCGCCTTCTATCGAGGCACGAGAGCCACGAGGATGGCTTGCGCCGTTTTCGTGTCCGTTATCAGGGCATTGATGAGTCTCGCGCGGACGGCACCGATGATGGCCGTCGCCTTCTCCGGCGAGGCGGCAACGCCGATGACCAAGGGGACGGTTCGAAGCTGGGCCGGCGACATTGCGATCATCCGGCCCTCCCCTTCCCATGGGATAAGGGTGCCTTCGGCGTCGAAGTAATGGCGGATGACGTCTCCAGCCGCATGAAACAGGGCCTGTTCGCTCAGTGTGGCCGCGCTCGCCTCGGGCGGATTGATGGCATGGGGCAGGCCGATGCCGACGATCGCAACGTCGGTCCGGTCCCAAAGCGCGACGCTGTCGCGGATGGCCGCATCGCCAAGGAAGACCTCACGCAATTCGGTGGACGGCAGATAGGGCGCATGGATGAAATGCGGCGTCCCGCCGAACTCTTCGGCGGCCAGCCGTACAAACTCGTTGATCTGGAAATGCGCCGCCTGCTGCTGCATGCCGCCGGTGGCAGCGACGGTAAGGACCCCGGGAATGCGCGGCAGGCCTGCCCGGATCACCTCGCGGATGGCTCGCCCCCAGCCGACGGCAACCACCGAGCCGGCCGTCAGTTCCGCTTGCTTGAGCAAGGCGCCGAGCGGTGCGGCGAGCGCCGTCAGCGCTCCGGCTGCCGGCGTTTCGACGACCGCGGCGTCGCGCAGCCCCAACCCGTCAATCAACTGCCTGGTGATGTCTTCGGGCGTCACAAGATCGAGAACCTCGATCCGCACGATGCCCTCTGCTCTCGCCCGCTGCAGCAAACGCGATATGGTGGCGGTGGAGACACCGAGCCGGCGCGCGATGTCGACCTGCGACATCTCCGCCTCGTAGTGCATTTTGGCGACCGTATGCAGCATCGTCCGCGATGCGGCCGCATCTTGTGCGGGAGGGACAGACAGCTTACAATTCCTTTCAGCAATGTGTTACAGACCCATCAAACCGATGGGAGTTATCGCGCAAATCCGGCAGACTCGCAACTTGGGTTCGTTTCCACCGAACGTTGCTGCCAAGCCAGATTTCTCGGTTCGATAGGCGCATCAAAGCGGCAAACCTTCCTGCCGGCAGGCAGGTAAAAACTGAACATTTCTTGTTCCACGGATCTGCGCCCTGGTGAATGGGCGCCAACATCGGACAAAAGACCATGACAAAGATGACGACGGCGGAGTTACGCGGCTATCAGCAGATATGCGGCAAGGACGGGGCCATGATGGCCATCGCCTGTGACCAGCGCGGCGGCATGCGGACCTTGCTGGCGTCGGACCCTGCCGAACAGGCCAAAATCACCAACGACATGCTCGGCGACACCAAGGCGGACATCACGCGATACCTCGCCAGTCAGGCATCCTGCGTGCTGCTCGACCCGCTCTGCGCGGTGCCGCGGGTTGTCGATGAAGGGGTGCTGAACCGGGATACGGCTCTGCTCATCGGCCTCGATGCCTCGGGCTTCGACGTCTCGCCCGCCGGCTACCGCCTGTCGCGCCTCGTTCCCGACATCGACGCGCGCCGCGTCCGCGAACTCGGTGGCACCGGCGGCAAGATCATGGTCTATCTCAGGGCCGACAGACCGGAGGCGAACGAGTATAACGTCGCCATTCTGCGCCAGTGCATCGCCGACTTCGGGCAAGAGGACCTGCTGCTCGTCGTCGAATTCCTGACCTATCAACTCGAAGGCGAAAGCCTTGAAGACTATACGGCCAAGATCCCCTGGCTTGTCGAAGAGGGCACTCGGATTTCGCTGGAATGCGGGGCAAAGGTGCTCAAGCTTCCTTATCCCGGAACGCCGGAAGCCTGCGCCAGGATCAGCAGCATGGCCGGCGAGGTGCCATGGGCGGTCCTCTCCGCCGGCGTCAACCACGCAACGTTCCTGGGCCAGGTCGAGATCGCGATGAAGAACGGCGCGTCAGGCGTCATCGCCGGCCGGTCGCTGTGGAAGGACTGCATCTCGCTGGACCGTGACATTCAGCGGGAAAGGCTTAAGACCATCGCAGTGTCGAGATTGCACGAGCTTCAGGCCGTGATCGGAAACTACCGGCAGAAAGCCGCTTAGTCATTCGCCGTTCACACCGGGCACACACGGGACGTCATGCCTCATAGTTCGATGGCCATCGGGATCGATATCGGCGGCACCAATCTGCGCGCCGCCCGCATTTCCGGCACAGGCGAAATCCTTGACCGCATGTCCGAAAAGAGCGCGCCGGACCCGGCGCTCATGCTCTCCCGGATCGCCGAGATGGTGCGCCGGCTCGATTCTCCGGAGGTTGCCGCCATCGGCATCGGCGTCCCGGGACGCGTCGATGCGCGGCGTCGCGCCGTCTTGTCCGGAGGCTATGTCAACCTCGCCTCGGTCTCCCCGGCGCAACGGCTGGAAAACCTGGCGGGCAAGCCCGTCGTGATCGACAATGATTGCAACATGGCACTGGTCGCCGAGATGGCTCGAGGCGCCGCCATGGGTCACGAAAACATCCTCATGTTCACCATCGGGACCGGCATTGGTGGTGCCGTGGCTCAAGACCGGCAGATCGTCCGCGGCAAGGGGACGGCGGGGCAGCTCGGCCATATCACTGTCGACATATCAGGCGAAGCCTGCGTCTGCGGCCGGCGCGGCTGCGTTGAAACCACCAGCTCCGGTACAGCACTTGGCCGTCACATCGCACGCGCAGGCCTCGGTCCGGATATCTCGGTCGATCAGCTTTTCGCGCGGGATGCGAGCGGCGACACGCCGGTGCGCGGGATACTGGAAGCCTGGGCCAGACCGTTGCGTGCGGCAATCGATACAGCGGTGGCGATGTTCGCCCCCGATCTGGTGCTGCTCGGCGGCGGACTTGGCCAGGCGGCCCATCAGGCGCTTACCAAGGCTCCGGCCTTGGCTCCCTGGTACCAATGCCCGGTTGAACCGGCGCAACTCGGCGACGACGCCGGCGTCATCGGCGCCGGTCTGCAAGCGCTGGCAGGGCAGGCGGCAGTTACGGCCTCGCCGGTGACCTCGCCATCCGCTGGACTCAACCCGGGCCGGCGTGCCGTGCCCGGCCAGCGCGCCGTGCTGGTCAACGGCATCCCCGCCAGCGGCAAAAGCACGGTCTCGCGCGGTATCGCCGACCGGATGGGATGGCCGTTGCTTACGCTCGATACCATCAAGAACCCGTTCCTCGAAGCGCTCGGCGGCGGTGATCGTGAATTCAACCGCTCGCTCGGTCGCGCCAGTTATGAAGCCATCTGGTCGGTGGTCGGCGAAGCTCCGGCGGGCACAACAGTTGTCGTCGATGCCTGGTTCGGCTTCCAGCCGCGCCAGGTGCTCGAGGATCACCTGCGAAGGGCTGGCGTCGAGCGGACCGCCGAAATCTGGTGTCATGCACCCGGCGAGGTTCTTGCCGAGCGCTATCGCGCACGGCTCGACCAGCGTCCCGCTGGCCACCCCGGAGCGGCCTATGTCCCCGAGCTGATCGAGCTGGCCAAGCGCGCCGAGCCGCTGCGGCGTGGACCGCTCTTTGACGTCGACACGACGAAACCAATCGCTTTCGATGCCATCACGCAATGGCTGCGGGCGACGATTGACACATAGGCAGGCGAAGCTTGCGCGCCTGAAATGATGATCTCCAGATCCGCGCGCGACTTGTCCGCGACATGATTCATTCGTGCTCTTGATTCAAAGGTATGACCTGAGGAGTGCTTTGTAACGATGCGACCGAGGATCAGCTCGGCATTGCCGGCGCCATAGGCGGCAGCCGCCCGCCCGCCGATGTCACAGGCCATCGCCGGCGCGGCTTGCGACCTGATGTCGTCGACCTCGCCATAGATGGTAGCCGTGTCACGCCAGCGCGCGCCGCCGCCCGCCGCCCAGGTGCCGATCCCCGATGCGCGGTACCGAGCGGCCATCCCAAAGCTCCATCATCTGCATGCCCGCCTCCATTATCTCAACGACGCAGGCTGGCGTGGCGGGCACGCTCGCGGATCTCTTCGCGAGAAATGCCGGCATCCGCCAGTGTGCTGTCCGGGACCTGCCTCAAGCTCGCAAGCGTTTGGCGATAGGCAAGCCAGCGGGCGAAACGGCGTCGAAGTTCATACAACATGATCGTCTCCTTTGGCGCGCAGAATGCCCGCGCGCTTGGGTTGGTCGAAAGCGCAAAGCATCTGCGCGAAGCGCATGCGCGATCGAAAGGATTGCGCTGGCTTCTTGGCCAGCCGAGGCGCTTGTCGCTGTCCCGCCAAGCAGGATTGTCCAACGCCTCCAATGCCTGCACACTTGCGCATGATACCCGCTTCGCGCTACAGCCACGGTCGCAAGGAGTTTTTCATTTCTGCAAAATGGATATCGGCTGGGACGATCTGAGGTTGTTTCTCGACGTTGCGCGGCTGGGTGGCTTGAGCGCAGCGACGGGAACCACGCGCCGCAGCGCAGCCACCCTTGGACGACGCGTCACCGCGCTCGAAAAGCAGATCGGCGAACCGCTGTTCGTGCGTCAGCAAACCGGCTACCGGCTGACCCCGGTCGGTGAAGAACTGCTGCGGCGCGCCGAGGACGTCGAGGCAGCAATGCAGTCGCTGACCCGCTGGCGCGAAGGAAACCTGCCCGACCGCATTGTCCGCGTCTCGGCCGGGCCATGGACCTCGGCCTTCGTTGCCGCCCATATCGGCGAGATCTGGACGGTCGATGACGGCATAAGGGTGGAGCTCGTCACCACCACCGACTGGGTCGACATTGGTCGCCGTGCCGCCGACATCGGCATCCGCAGCGAGCGCCCGACCGAGCAGTGGCTGGCCGGCCGTCAGAGCGGCAAGGTCGCCCACGCCATTTATTCCGGACGCCACCTGATCAACGGCATCGCCGCCGG
>NZ_JAMYSE010000145.1:0-10606 GCF_040321795.1 Mesorhizobium sp. M0244
GCGGTTGTTGCCGGCGGCAATGAAGTCCTCGTGCCGATAGCTGCTCGAGCGCATGCCGAGCGGATCGAACAGCAGGCTCTTGGCCAGCGGCGCCCCAGTTTCGCATTGGCGGGTCTTCGGCGCTGCGTGGTGCTGGGCGTCCGCAGCGCGTCGAAGCGGTGCGGCGGCAAGCAAACGATCCTGCAGTGCCTGCGCCGTCGGATACGTCTGACGAGCTGTCGAAGGCATTGGCTCGCATCGCCGATCTGGAACGATTGGTCGGACAGAAGACCGTCGATCTCGATTTTTTGCCTTGCAGCACGTCGGGGAAGAACGCCAGCAGAGCGGCGCGCCTGGCGGGACGGCATCTACACGGTCATCCAGGCGATGATGGCGTCCTTTTCGATGGCTGCAAGGCGTGATCGGGATCGAGCGGATGTGCAGGCTCGCGGGCGTGAGCCGCGCGGGCTACTATCGGCATTGGCAGGTATCGTCTCCACGCCGTGAGGAGGCAGGTCTGCGTGATGTGATCCAGCGCCTGGCGCTGTCCAATCCGCATTACGGCTATCGCCGGATTGCCGTGCTGCTCGGCTGCGGGAGCTGGCGGGCGAACCACAAGCGTGTGCTGCGGCTGATGCGCGAGGACAATCTGTTGTGTCTGCGCAAGGCAGGTTTCGTGCCGATGACGACGGATTCCAAGCATGGCTGGCGGGTCGTTCCCAATCTGGCACGAGGCCTCCAACTGACCGACATCGACCAGCTCTGGGTCGCCGACATCACCTATGTCCATCTTGCCGAGGAGTTCGCCTATCTGGCGATCGTGCTTGACGCCTACAGCCGCAAGGTCATCGGCTGGGCAATGGCAACCCATCTCAAGGCCGAGCTGGCGATCGCTGCGCTCGACCAAGCGATTGCGGTGCGCCGACCTCCGCCGGGCAGCGTCATCCATCACAGCGATCGCGGCGTGCAATATGCCTGCGCTGAATACGCTGCACGACTTGCGGCGCATCGCATCCAGCCGAGCATGAGCCGGATTGGCAATCCCTATGACAATGCCAAGGCTGAGCGCTTCATGCGAACGCTAAAGGACGAAGAGGTCGATGGCCGAGCCTATCGCGACATCATCGATGCCAAGAAAAGCATCGGCGAATTCATCGAGCGGGTCTACAACAGGCATCGCCTGCATTCAGCGCTCGACTATCTCTCGCCGGATGAATACGAAGCCGGCCTAACGCGATTGCGCCAGGATCCCCCAGCCGCAATCCAAAACCTGGAGAACTGTCCCTAATTAGTGTCTCACCCAAGGGGTGCAGTCCAATGGGTAACACTTTTGGCTTTTGGCCGGAGGTGTTGATGCCGTGGAGAGAGTATTCGGTGATGGAGGAACGTCTTCGTTTTGTAGCTCGCCTTCTCGACGGGGAAGGCATGAGCGATGTGTGCCGGGAATTCGGCATCTCGCGCAAGACCGGCTACAAGATCTCGCGCGCTCCCGCTACCAAGTTTATCTCAATGAAATCAAGGCATTAACTGGAAGGTTGCTTTATAGAAGCGTCCTTTCATGTCGCGCATGTTGGAAGCTGCCACGGCTGATTTCCAAGCGTTTCCTGCGGCTATCGGCAGATCCATGCGACATGAGCGCGACATGGGAAGCGGGCCGGGACTGCAGATGTCTGCACTGTCGAGTCTATAAACATCCAGCAAGGCGCTGGCGCGGATAACCGTGCCAGCGCGCCAACGCCCGATGCGCGCGGCAGCACAGCGTCGACGGACCTCATGACCCAGCGCTGTTTGGAAGCCGAAAGAAGCTCTTCCTCCTCCACGATGCCGGCCATGTAATTTGCAATGATCCGGGACGCGAGCGCTTCACGTTGATGCACGGTCTGACCGTCAACTTTCAGCCGATCGAACACGCGACTGAGCAACGCCAACTCGGACTGGTCGAAAACACCCGCGTCCCGAGCTCTTTGATGGATCGGCATTACCCCTCTCGCCCGGAGATTTCTTTACAGAATTACCAATCGACACAGCAAAAGCAAAGTCGCCCCTTCGAGTGAAGGTCTGCCATTCGATCAATATTGCGCACACCTCGACTTGAGAGAGAAGAATTGCCACAAGGCGCCGGTTGAGCGTGCGACGGTTAGGCGCCCAGTCCCGGCATCAGGCAATGACACCAAGCCAAGGCTCAGCTACGCTGTTGCGGCGGCGGACCTGATTCCCGCCTTGGCCGGCACCTATCTCCCGCCCTCCCCCCTCTCCCGATGGGTGCCGGCTATCTTCAGCGCGGGGCGGATTGCGCTTGTGTAGCCTACAGGCCCAGGGTCAGAGACAACTGGACAACAGGCGTGTCTTGCTCACGGACATCAATCGCTACGTGGGGCTGCTCCAGCCTTTGCACCTGATCTTTCGCTAAATTCGAGCAAGGCTCGAACCTGTACGGTTTTCACACTCCTCATGGTGAACCCACCGCCGGCGTGCGCATCGGGCCTTCGAATGTCGGCGCATCGACGATCTTGCTTTCAAGATAGCCGTCGTTGCTGCGGTAAGGCCCTTCTGACCCGCCGGGTAACTCCAGCAGCCGACCGCAGGCGACGGCACGATCAATCCGTATCGCCCCGCGCGCGCTCTGAGGCCGCGAATGCTGCGCACTGACCACCCGCTCGGCGGAACGCTCTCGTCGCACCAATTGAACGCGCGGGCGACGGCTTCGCAGACGTTGCGTCTGCCGCCTTTGTCAAACGAATCCAGGAATTGACCCCTTTGGCGAACTGAAGAACTGACCCCCTTCATTGGTTTGCTTCGTTTGTTTCGGGCACCGAGCCGACCTTCTGCAGAAGGCCGGACCGGCGCTTTTCGCGCAGCCTGTAGCTGTCCCCCTGATGGTGATCACCGTTGAATGGTGAAGCAGGCGATCCAAGATTGCCGTGGCCACCACGGGATCTCCAAAAACGCTCCCCCATTCACCCACCGAACGGTTGGAGGTAATCAGGATCGATCCCTTACGCGCGGTGGCGACCAACGTGAGACGAGATCGAACCAACAACCCCGCAATCGGCATCAAGGGCAAGCGCCACGGGCCGCCCGCCAACGACGAAGCCGGGTATTTCGAGTTCTGCCCCGTTTGTGGCCAGACGTTCGACAAGCGAAACCTTGGCGAGGTGCTGCATCACTATCTCCCAACCATGAGCCGTTGAACTCGACGGATGCGTAACCAACCTTCGAACAGACGGTTCCGGTCATCCAAGATCATGATCGGTCCCAACCAGACGATCTCAAAAGTGATTGCGGATCTCGTCGTTAAAGTAGCGGCCTTCGCGAAGGCCGCTTTGAACCCGGCAAAGGTCTCCGGTGGTACCCGGAACCATTGCATATTGGGCGGAATTGGCTGAAAGTGATCGGACCACAGGACGGGGTGTCGGACGGCTACGCATTCCAGGTGGCCGAGGCGCGGGTCAACGTGATTCGGGTCGATCGGCGGGACAGGGGGAGAAATGCACCCTTGGACGATGGCTGAGCTTGCGGAGATCACTGCAGGCATATGGGAAGGCGACCTGCCGGAAGACTGGACGACCGACCGCATAGCCTTCTGCGACGCACTGATCGGCCCCGGCGCGCTCGTCATCCCATGCGTTGGCACCTACCGTTACGGCGTACACACCAAGAAGATCAGGCGCTTCAGGCGACAGGGGCTCGCGCTCCTCGCGGACCGAGAGTACCGGTCCAACTTCGAATACTTGCCGTTGCTCCGGGTGGCTTCGGTCCGCGTCGCCATGAAGTATCTCGCCAAACGAGCGCGGGCTGCTTACGGCGGACGCCTCATCGCCGTGGGCGGCAGCGTCGGCAAGACGAGCACCAAGGCGATGATCAACGCCATTCTCACCGCAACTGGTTATCAACCGTTTCCGGACAAGAACTTCAATACCAACAGTGGAGTGTATGGCGAGATCGCCAACCTTCCCCGTGATGGCTTCCACGTTTTCGAGGTGTCGATTGGCTTTTATCGGAAGCTTAGCGCGCTTGCGCTCAAGCCGCATGTCGCACTCATCACGACAATCGGCGACGCCCATCTCGAAGAGTACGGCTCGCGTGAGGCCATCGCCAAGTTGAAAGCCCGCCTGTACGATGTCGCTAAGGGCGGCACTGCGATCATGCCTCGGGATTCCGAGCATTTCGAATACCTCCGAGCCCGCGCCCTGTCGTTCGGGGCGAAGGTCGTGTCCTTCGGTGAACATGCTAAGGCCGACTACCGGCTCGTGGACTATTCGCCCGAAGATCAACTGGTGCATGCGGTCCTGAAGGGCCGGGACTTTGCCTACAAGTTAGGTAATCCAGGGCGGCACATGGCAGTCAACAGCCTCAGCGCGCTGGCGGCTGTCGATTCGCTCGGCCTTGATCTGGGAGCTGCGACCAACGCGCTCGCCGAGGTGGAGGCCATCCCCGGGCGCGGCGAAGTCATACGCATCGCCCTCGCGTCCGGCGAGATCCATATCGTCGATGAGGCCTACAACGCGAATCCGACATCAGTAGCCGCCGTGCTGGCGGCACTTGCTGAGGGGCAGCGCGCAAGTGGGGGCCGAAAGCTTGCCCTTCTTGGCGACATGCGGGAACTCGGGCCACGATCGGCCGAATTTCACGCCGGTCTGGCGGAACCCGTTCTCGCGGCCGATCTGGATATGGTGATGACGGTTGGGACGCAGATGACATATCTCCGTCGTGCCCTGCCGGAGTATCTCCTCGGCCCACACTTCGCGACAGCAGACGATGTGTTGCCCGAGCTCGCCACTATCCTGCGCGCGAAGGACCTCCTTCTTGTAAAAGCTTCGAATGCCATGGGTCTAGATGAAGTTGTAACTCGCCTGCGCCGGCAATTGGACTCTCGACTAGGTCCGCCGTGATATAGCGTCCTAGGGTAGTGCCGGCTGGGCGCCGTCTTTGCAACCGGAGAGCTGCGTACATTCATGCCCGCTCGTCCGCATTAACGCCTGAAATGACAGGATGAGCAATTGCGCTACCGTCGAAGGGCGAAGCGCGGTGACAGAGGAACTTGATTTTGCAAGTACCACCACCCAAAATCATCTTTCTTAAGTTTAATCTGGTGGTCGAACTGGTCGGGAAGTGTCGCACGTCGTCTCAATTCCGACAAGACCAATGCAGCTTGCATGGCATTCACAGGACGCGTGCGGAAATCGGTGACCCGGTTGTCGCAAGACACCGGGTAGAGGCGCAGCTCCGCCTCCCCCACACCCAGATGTAGCCGCGCGATGAGACTGTAAGGGAAACCACTCTCTTTCAGATAGCGACCGGGGGCATTGTAGACAAAATTACCCAAAGAGCACACCAACCCGCCTTCTTTGCAAAACTCTACCTGCTGTAGACAATGGGCGCCATGCCCAATAACCAGATCTACCCCGGCGCGCATTGCCTCTTTCGCCAAAGCGAACATCTCCTGCGTCGCCCAGCGATAATTCTTGCCGCCCCAATGCGGTTGAAACACGATCATCGCCTCAGGAAAGGCGGCTCGATAGAGGCGCACTTGGTCGGGCAGGAAATGCGAGAATCCCTCCCCAAATCCGGCCACTCCTGGCGTGTGGGGCCCGGCATAGAACTTGAAATTCTGGTCGTAGTCTCTGCGGTACTCGAAAGCAGAAAAAACTATGACTTGGGCAACACCTAAATCGATCAAAAGTGGGGTTGTTGCTGCGGCAAGGTCGGGCCCCATCCCGATCGAATGAATTCCGCTGGACGACAAAGTGTCTCTCATCGCCAATGCGGGCTCCTGCCCAAAGTCCATTGAATGGTTATTGGCCAGCGTCACGGCGTCTACCCCAAGGCGCCGAAGTACGCTGAGCGTGCGCACGGGGTCTTCCCAGGAAAGAAATTTCTTTTGTCCGCCAAAGATATCCGGTGGCGAAACGGCAAGGACTGTCTCGAGGTTAAGGACCAGAACTGCACGATTGGCGATCATCGGCCGCAGGGCGTCGAAGAAGCTGTCCGGGACCTTGCTTAAGCGGGCGCGTGTCTCAGGCCACCGGTCGCTGAGATAGCCGTCACCAAGGCTCGTGTCTCCGCCGAACATGATGGTGGGCGGCTGGCTGCTGGAGACTTCAAGCCTATGAAACGGTAGGTCTAGGTCAGGCGAGACCACCAGAGCGGGCTCTTCGGCGCGGGCTGCCGAAGGCCGTGGCCTGTCGGCGGTCAGCATATCGGTTGGCGGGTGTGCCTTGAGAAACAGCTGGCGGTCGCAAAACGCCGCTATCAGACGGCATACATCGATTGCATCGCCGTGTGCGGGATATACATAAAGCCCTAGACCGGGACGGTTATTGGCTTCGATAATGATGTAGCTACCGGGGTTCGGGGCTGTGGTATGATCGTACGCCATGACATCGAGACCGATCACATCCAAGCCTGGCGCGATTTGAGTGGCTCTTTCGGCGATACGCCGCATCTCCGGATGTACGCTGTCGGTGATGTTCCGCGTCTCGCCTCCTAGCAACCAACCGGATTTGGCGGCGAGCGGAACGATCCGACCTTTGGACGGAACATCTTCAAGCGTCATTCCCTGCCCGGATAAGAAGTTGCGCCGTGCTGCGTCGACCTGGATTGGATACTCGGACAAATGTGAATTGCGAGCACGCCGGGCGTTTTTTTCGTCGATAAGGGCCGCGACGTTTTGCTCTCCATCCCCTACGACATGTGCAATAACCTTCTCAATCACCGCGACGCACTGTCCATCTATGACCAAGTATCGCGCTTCGACTGCGTTACTGAAAAATGACTCGATGAGAATGCCCTTTGAGGACCCGACGCTGGCGAGACCCCAAGCTGCATCTAACGTTTCGGGCGTCACACCGACGGTAACCCCCCTGCCTTTTCTGCCGTCGGCAGGCTTGACTACAACGCTACCCATCCGCGCCACCAAGGGTCGCGCCGCCTCTAACTGATCGGAAACAAAGACGTGCTGTTCAGCCACCTCCAGGCCGTGTTCCTTCAGAATTCTCGAAGTTAATACTTTATCCTTTAAGATGCGGCTTCCCAAGCGCGACATAAAACTGGTCTCGCCTTCGAACAAATAACAATGTCGACCGCCCTTTGCGACCCGCAGCAAATCACCGAATCTTGTCGAGGTGTAGCCAAGTTCCTTAAAAGCAGCCTTCATCGCGTGGGCCGTGCGGAACTGCGGCACCCCGTCATAAATATTAATTGGACCCAGAAGTGGTATCTGCACCATTTGAAATTGCCCAGGCCAACCCCGTTTTGGCTAACTTAGCGGAAGAGGTAGGACCTGGGAAGTATACTAGTTTCCGGCTCGTCGGCACGCTATTGGCTTAGAGCCGAGCCTGTCTGCGGAGACATAGGCAAGCTCTCACGGCGCCAGTCCCGCTGAAGCGAGCAGCGGCGATGTCACTCACCTTCAGATCGACTGTCGCGTTTCACCCCGGGATCGTCGCCAACCACCAGCCGCGGAGTGCGTAGACTGCCTTCTCTGTAGACGCAAAAATGGCACGCTGCCGGCAGAGCAGCGGAACTGACAGAGATCTCTGGCGGCAATTTCGGCCATGCATTTGACCGCAGCCGCCCGGAATGGTTGCTTCGTCCCAGCCCCGGTTATTCCGTCCAAAACGCAGCGACAACAAAGGTGTGGCCCTGTGCCGAGGACTAACATCATCACTGCTTCAGCGAAGGAGCACTATCCCTAACTCTCTAAGAGCTTTCGGCGGAGTCGCACCATAGCTATCCAGGGTCACGCTCGAGTTGCCGCTATAGAAGAATTGCCAGGCAACAATCCAACCTGAGTTGGCAGTCGACTTCAGGTCTTTTGTCCCTCTCATCCGAAAATGATGGTGGGGCAGGTAGATAGCCCCTTCAATTAAGTAGTTTTTGTTTCCGGATAATGAGACCGTTGGCACAGAGGGCGTAACTGTGCGTGACCCGAAGATAGCGATGCCAGCGTAAATGCCGCTCGTGGGAGCCGAAATCCTTACGCCACCTTTGCCTGCTGACTGAATAATGCTTGACTCGGAGTCAACGAATATCGTGACTTGGTCGCCCGAGAGATTCACATGGCTGCCGATACTCACTGTTGCGTTCTGAAAATAGTGAACTCCGGTAGAAAGAACGACGTTTCCGTCGAAGTCGATGTTTCCACAGAACACCCGGCCGGCCGGAATGGTAACATCGGTCAGCATCTGATTACTGTAATCGCAGCCGTTCGGTGGAGCGGGCTGCGGTATGTCGACAAGTGGGTCTGCGAGTTCGGGTTGGTTGGTTTTCGGGATGATGGTGTAACCGCCGCCTTGGTAATTGCCCACTATAGAGATTTCCCTGGCGACGATCTTTCCGGTTCCAACGTGCCTCAGCGCCTTTGGACTGGAGGAATTCACTTGGATACCGCAGTTTGGCACCGAAAGGCCCCCGGAACCCATTACCGTCAGCGCTCCATTTGAGGCAGGATCGAGGACATAGAAGCAATAATCTGGCGCGGCTTTTCGGGCCGTTGCCGCCACGTGAAGGTTAATACTCCGAATTCCAGCAAGACTCATGAAAGCGGTTGGCATTCCAGCTGAGATTTCAACCGCCGCCTCTCGCGTCCCAGCAGTAGGAGTGGTGATGCTCACCCCAACGACAGCGCCGGTCACGAAGGAGCTATTGGCCAGCGCCCAATTCTTCGCGGCATGGACGGCTTCTTCGTTTCCTCCGTCGCTCTCGACAGCAGCAAGAGCCGCCGAATCGGCCATCTCCTGCAGCTTGGATTTCCAGGAAGCGGCATTGACAAAGTCAATGCTAAGGCCAAGGGCCAAGCCCAGTGGCACCACCATTAAGGCCATCGCGACGGCAAAGTTCCCTTTCCTTTCGAGCAGCAGATCTTTCAGTGTCCGCATCCAGAAGCCCTCTCTTAAGAGCAACTTAGACCGAAGGCGGTTTAGAATTTACTAAATTAGAACAATCAAACGCAGTGGCAATTCACGCTCGGCAGAAAGGCGATGCAAGTGACGTTGCCCCCAGTTTCTATGCAGTTTTGAGTTCGTTTCCGGCGTGGGTTGTGCCCTGCTGGGCGGGTGGAGCGACGGGCGCTGGCGCGGAGCCTTTGGCATAGCGCAGCGCGAGCGACCGTCGCGGATTGAAGGTGGTGGCGAACTCGGCCGGTGTCTGCCAGGCGATTTGGGAATGCGGCCGCGCGGTGTTGTAGTCGTCGCGCCACAGGGCGATGGCAACGCGTGCCTGAGCCAGCGAAGTAAACAGCGTCTCGTTGAGCAGTTCATCGCGCAGTCGGCCGTTGAAGCTCTCGATGAAGCCGTCTGCATCGGCTTGCCGGGCGCAATGTAATGCCATTCCACGCGGTTCTGATCCGCCCAGGAGAGGATGGCGTTCGAGGTGAACTCGCTGCCATTGTCGCTGACGATCATTCTCGGCCGGCCGCGCTCGGTGATGAGCCGGTCCAATTCTCGGGCAACCCGCATGCCCGAGAGAGACGTATCAACGATGAGTGCCAGGCACTCTCTCGTGCAGTCGTCGACGACGGCCAGGATGCGGAAGCGGCGCCCGTCTGTGAGCTGGTCCGATACGAAGTCGAGCGACCAGCGCTCGTCGGGCCTCAGCGGCACCACCATCGGCGCCCTGGCCCCGATCGCCCGTTTGCGGCCGCCACGGCGGTGAACGGCGAGCTTCTCCTCCCGATAGAGCCGGAACAGCTTCTTGTGGTTCACGACCAGGCCCTCCCGCCTCAGCATCACGAGAAGACGCCGGTAGCCGCACCGGCGACGCTCCTGCGCGATCGCCTTCATCCGCTCGCGAAGCTCGCGGGCGTCCTGCCTGCTGGTCTCGTAGCGAACCGTCATGCGGCAACAGCCGATGGCTTTACACGCCCGCCGTTCGCTCATCCCGAAGCCTTCCTTCAGGCGAGCGACAGCTTTCCGCTTGGCCGCGGGCGTCACCATTTCTTTCCCACAAGATCCTTCAACGCGGCATTGTCGAGCATGGCGTCGGCCAGAAGCCGCTTCAGCCGCGTGTTCTCGTCCTCCAGAGCCTTCAGTCGCCGAGCCTCGGAGACATCCATCCCGCCGAAGCGGGCCTTCCAGTTGAAAATCGAGGCGTCGCTGACCCCGTGCTTGCGGCACAGATCGGCAACCGATACCCCGGCCTCATGTTCCTTCAAAATTCCGATGATCTGCTCTTCAGAGAAGCGGCTACATGTCCTGGTCCTCTCGATGGGCCAGAACGAACTTCAAACCGGATTAGATAAGAGGGGCAAGGTCACCCTCCCCGTATTCTGGATGCAATTCAGGGTCAGGCAGCTAGGACGGTTGCCGATACCTACGGCGAGGTCACGCTAAAGACCATGGCGGCGGAGATTGCGAAATTGCCTCGCTATTCGGTTGTAACCTAATTTCGAATTTTCGGCTGGTGGCATGCACCAGACCGGACTAGATGGCTCGGCAAGTTGACGAAAAACCTGTTCTGGGGCCATTTGGGGTATGCTGCCAATTGTTCGCGCAACAGGCTGCCATAAAAGCAGTGTCTAATTAAATGACTAACAGGCTTCTCTGATTGGGGTCGGTGAGGTCAAGCGTTTCCTGTCTTTTTTCCGGACCATGTCGCCCCGCGGGTCACTCGCTTCTCTTCGCGGTCG
>NZ_JAMYSE010000146.1:0-10515 GCF_040321795.1 Mesorhizobium sp. M0244
TTAATAACGCCATCACTGGTCCCGCGGGGGGCGCGGGCCCGCCCTCCCACGTGCTGGGGCCCCCCCCGCCCAAAACCCGGGGGGGGGGGGGGCGCCCACGCCGACGTCACCGCAATGCCACGCCATTTTGCAGAACTTGACGCACAGAACTGCAGATTGGCTCGAGGAGGCGCGCGAAACTGGGCGCGTTTGCCGCGACCTTTCTCTAACTTGGCATCGGGATAGGTGACCCAGGAGAGTAGAGCTTCGGACAGCGTCGGTGCTGCTACGGAACCCGTCAGCGAGCCAAAAACAACGGCAGTAACGGCTTCCTAACTATCCATCTCGTCACGCCGCCGAAGAGCCGCTCGCGCAGCCGGCGGCTGCCGTAAGCGCCCATGACTATCATGTCGGCAGACGTGTCGATTGCGTGCTGCGCGAGCACCATAGCCACCGGTTTGCCGGCGCTCGCCAGCCGGTCAACCGACACCCGAGCACCGTGCCGAGTGAGATAGGCAGCGATGTCGGCGCCCGGCTCGGCGCCGTTTCCGGTGCAGGTCGCCTCCGGATCGACTAGTGCGACACGAACTTCCTCAGCACCGGCTAGCAGATCCAGCGCTTCCCGAACCGAACGAGACGCCTCGACTCGCGAATCCCAGCCGACCAGCACGCGCCGTGGCGACAGAGTCGCCTCAGCGCCCTCCGGCACGACAAGCACCGGCTTTCCGGTATCGAACAGGCTGCCGTTGACAACAAGGGGTCCGAGGTTAATATCGTTGAGAAGTGCGGGTCCGACGATTGTCAGGTCGTTGCAGAGCGCCCGCTGTCGGACCGCGTCACCGACGCTGGCCTGATCGCAGTTGGCAATATCGACATCATAGCACCGCCACGTGGCTCTCAGCAGTTTGTGAATTTCCCTGGATATCTTTTCCAGCTTGGCTACGTCCTGTGAAAATCTCTCGATCTGCCTAAACCGTTTGTCCAGTCTGGCGATGGCCTGTGCGCGTTGTCCAGGCCACTCGGGGATGCCATCGCCGAGCAGCGGAGACGGCATAATGAGCGGCGGAGGCGACATCACCAGTACGGAAAGATACGCGCCGACTTCGGCACACAAGCTGGCAGCTGTTCTGACATCCTGATCGGAGTGGTCAGCTCCCGTCACAATGAGTACGCTTCTGAAAGCCATTTGACTGCTTCTTTCTGAATATGTCGTACCTGCCGGCGCGTTTCGAAGCCGCAAGACTTGCCCTCAGCACCGCGGAAATGCGGAGTGGCACCACATCGGTTATCTATTCAGCCGTCCGGCCACTCGAGCGAGTAGCCGGCCGACCTGACGGTACGAATGACGCTGGAGGGGGAGGCCGCCTTCAGCGCCTTTCTGAGCCGGCTGATATGGACATCCACGGTGCGTACACCGACATGGATATTGGGCGGCCAGGCCGCGCTGATCAGCTCGTCTCTGGTGAAGACCTTGCCGGGAGTCTCAAGCAAAAGCCGCAGCAGGTTGAACTCGATCGGCCCAAGGTGGACTTCGTGGCCATTACCCCGAACCCGGTGGGCATCGAGCCTTATCTCAAGGTCGCCACAGGAGATCCAGCCGCCGTTTTCGATCCCGTTCGAACCCGGCTTTGGCAGCGCCAGCTTCATCCGTAGACAGTCAAGCAGCTTGGCCGGCGCGAAGGGCCGCACAAAGCTCTCGTCAATGCCTGCCTTCCAGAGATCGAGGTGCTGGTTCTCGGCGCCGGGCGCGATCAGGGCAATAACGGGCAGGCCGCCGGTCCGGGGCTCCCCCTTGAGCCGGGCGCAGATTGTGGAGCCTGTCGCGCTTGTTGGCTGGCAGTCCAGCACCACGGCCTTCGGCGCCCGTTCACTGGCCAATGCAAGCGCCTCCTCCACGCCGCCGGCCAGTTGAATCGTGAAGCCATCCACCTCCAGAATGTGGCTGTGGACCAGATAGAACTCCGGATCCTGCGAACAGATCAGGACCAGTGGCTTCATCAGCGCTGCCCCAAGAACCACATCGGCCTCGATTGAGAGGGCTGGCCATCGCATGTCCTCAAGGCCTGACACGATCCCGTTGATCGAAAATCGGTTCCATCACGCCCGCGCCACCTCGGGATGAGCCTCAATGGCTGCGGTCGCATCGCCGGCCAGTTTGGTACCGGCCGCGGCGAGTTTCCGGAACGTCTCGAAGCCGAACCGGTGGACGTCGCGCAGGGTCTTCGACAGAACGACCAACCGCCCGGCCGTGAAAAGCACGCGCCCGAAGCCCTCATGGCTCATCTCCATCATCGGCGATGCCATCAGGCCGGAGCGCTCCTCGATCGCAAGCCCGACGGCGGTGTAAAAGATCTCGAGCCTCCACAGTACGTCCGGATCGGGATCCCCGATGATCGGGATCGCACGGCGCTGTTCCCTGGTGATGATGAAGTCGCCCAGCAGCTCGGCGTCCGATTTGCCTTCCCAAGACCCGTGGGAATCATGAGCCCGGACCAGCCGCACGAGACATTTGACGAACGGAGTGGCAAGGGCCGCCTCGTCTTCGGCGACAGCAGGGGTAACCACGGCGTCAGACATTTCGCCCACTCCTCATTTCAGTCCTCGTCCTCGAAGGACGGTTTCTGTTCGGCGACACCTGCCTGCGCCAGCACCTTGCGCAACCAAGGGGGAGGACACGTCCTGAGCATCATCTGCGTGCGCAAAAGCACCTCTTGGATGGTTTGGGGGTGCGGCACTTTGATCGGATGAATTTTTGCCGATACAACTTTGGCTGCCGAAGGCCCCCCGATAGCCAGACAAAACAGGAGATGACAGCCCTTCAGCGCCTCCACCTTCGGGGTGATGCGGTCGTCGCCCTCAGTCCGATGCTTCCCGCTCTCGTCGGAAACGTCATCGAAGGCCACGGCTTCCACGAGATTCCACTCCTCGCGCATCACGTCGTAGACAGCAAAGCGCCTGGCCGACCCGAAATGGGCGTTGAGGTTCTTCATATCCTGCGTGGCGATCGCCACGCGCAATGCGCCGGCTTGGCGTTCCGGCGTCGGTGCGTGAACCTCGTCAGTGACGAGCGAGAGGCGACGAACGGAGCTCATCTGGGATTTCTCGCTTACGGAGTGGATCAAGGGCCTCGGGCGTCGGCGCATGCCGGTTGGCTTCAAAAATGTTGGCGACCTCGAAGATCAGGTCGCGGGTCCCCTGATAGAGGATTGTGAGCTTGTGCTGGTTGCCGAGCCGGTCGAAGATCGGGAAGCCGACCCGCATGAGCGGAATGCCGAGACGCTGCGCCGCCTGGCGGCCGTGGGAATGGGTGACGAGAAGATCAGCGCCGGCGCCAAGAGCTTCCAAATCGCCGAGATCGCCGATTTGAACCGACTGCGCCGGTACTTCTTCCAAAATTTTCGACATATCGGTCGTGGTGACCGCCGCCGCGATTTCGGAGCCCATTCCGATGAAGAAGCTCGCGAGCTGGTAGAGTTGGTCTGGTTCAGCAGCGATCGCAATTTTCTTGCCTCCAAAGTGGAAATGTCCGTCGAGCAACGCGTCCTGCAACTGCGCCCGGCGACGGCGCACCCCAGCCGGCGCCGCCGCGCCCGAAACCGCGGACAGCAGCGAGACGAACCCGTCGGCGTCCTTCAATCCAGTCAGCGACCGGAACAGCACGTAAGGCACGCCGGTCAACCTCTGAAGCAGCTCGGCCGGGCGGCGCATATGCTCACCGATGACGACGCATTGCTCGGCCGTGCCAAGCTCGCGGATATCCTCGACGCTGGTGCCGCCGTAGGTGGTCGTGATCCAGCGGTCGGGCACCGTACCGTCGAGCGAGCCGGAGACGTCCGGCAGAATCACCGGCTTAAGTCCAAAGCTTTCAATCATCTCACGCAAATGCTCGATATCAGCCACAGTGAGGTTCCAGCCAGGCAGGATCACGATCTTCTTCGATTGCCGCGCCTGCTCGCCGGGCCGCGTAATCCTTTCGATCATCGCGGTGACAGCCTTGGCCCAGCCCTCTTCGATCGCGCCGTCGAAATCCGGTGTGTTGGCTAGCACCACCTCCGTACCCGCGAGTTCTTCCGTGCGCTTCAGCCTGATATTGGCGATATCTCCTGCACAGTCTTCGCCCCGGGTTTCCACCAGCGCCGTCGTGCAGACCCCGATCAGCGTTGGCTTTGTGCGGGCCTTGAGGTTGAGGATCGCCTCTTCCAGATGGTCTGCCCCGCCGAGGATCGTCGCCACCTCGTCCATCGCCGTTGTCTGCAAGGGAATGGCTTCCTTGAAATGCCGCACGAAGAGCACGAGGGCGAAGCTGGTGCAGCCCTGGCTGCCGTGGAACAACGGCATCGCGCCGTCGACCCCAAGGAAAGCGAAGGCGGCGCCGAGCGGCTGCGACGACTTCAGCGGATTGACCACCGCCGCTTTGGTCTGGGGAAGGATGCGGACCATCGCTTCCTCAACACTCGCCGAAATCGTCGGCTGTCGTGCCGGCGAATTCCTGGACAACATGCAAGGTCGCGGTCGCGCTTTTCGTGCGCGGCAGTTCCTCCCTCACCGCAGGCTGGCAATCCCATGGTGCCGGCTCCCGCACCTGGCACCAGATCGGGTTATGAATAGCGAGGTCGATCTGGCGTACGAGTTCCACCATGCCGTCATAGCCGGCGTAAGGGTGTTGGCGCTCCTGGTTGATATCGAGCCAGGGTGTCTTGGCCTTCAGCGCGATGAATTGCGTGCGCCCGCCCGACAGCAGGATGTCGGCCTTGTGTTCTGAGAGCATGGCGTAAAGCTCGCGCGCTGCCATCTGCTCGAATATGTGGTTGTCGTCCTTGAGGATCTGCTTGATGCGCTCCTTGTCTTCGACTGTGGATTTCTTGACCGAGGTGCCGACGATCTCGATGCCGATCTCCATCAGCGCATGGACGACCGACCAGGACTTCACACCGCCGGTGTTGAGCAGCACGCGCTTGCCTTCGAGCTTCGGCCGGTAGGCCGCGAGCTTCTTCCAAACGATCGCCTCCTCCTCTGCAATCAATGCCTCGGTTCGGCCGAGGATCTCCGGATCGGCACCCTTCTTCACGAGCAGCTGAGAAATCTGTCGGAGCGCTTCCGAGGTGTCGGTGATGCCGTAGAAGGAGCCCTCGAAAAACGGGATGTCCCAGCGCTGCTCCATCTTGCGGGCGAGATTGATGAGCGCGGTCGAGCACACCATCATAGCCGCCCGGGCGCGGTGCGCGCAGGCAATGTCGAAGTAACGCGCGTCGCCCGGAATGCAGGCGCGCACCCGGATGCCGAGCCGATCCAGCAGCGGCTTCACCAGCCAGAATTCGCCCGAGAGGTTGAATTCGCCAAGGATATTGATGTCGTAAAGGCCGGCATCGTCGGGCTCCACCGTGCCGATGACATGCTCGAGCAACGCCTCCCCGGCAAGCTTGTTGCCGAGATTCTTGGAGCCGACGAAGCCCGGCGCATTGACCGGCACCACCGGTAGGCCGAACTTTTCCGCCGCGTGCTTGCAGACGGCCTCGATGTCGTCGCCGATCAGCGCCGTAACACAGGTCGGATAGACGAAGATCGCCGGCGGCCCATACGCTTCCTTGATCTCGCGGATCGCTTTGAAAAGCTTCCGCTCGCCCTGCCCCATCACAACGTCGAGTTCGGTGAGGTCGGTCGTGAAGCTCGTGCGCCACAGCGTTGGCCCGGACGAAGCCGCACCGCGGTTGTCCCAGGAATTGCCCTCGCAGCCGAGCGGCGCATGGATCAGGTGCGCGACGTCGGTGATCGGCTGCAGCACGATCTTGGCGCCATCGAAGGCACAGCCGCCGGCGGCTGCCCCGGGGGTCAGCGGCTTGGAACAGCCCTCCTTGCGCGCCTTGGCATCCTTGCCGCGGTTCTTCTCGCAGGCAGGCTCGTTGAAGACATCGTGGATTTTGGCACTGAGCGAGGACATTGCGTCGGTCTCCAAAGTCCAACGAGAAGAAGACCGGCCAAAAGCCGGCCGCCACTCTTAGCGGGTGAGGTCATACGAATAGTCGGTCACGCCCGTCTCGCTTGTCTCGCGATCGAGCTTGTCGAAGATCTTGTCGAGGATCGTCGTCAGTACGCGCAACCCGCCTTGGTAGCCCATGAGCGCAAAGCGATGGTGATGGTGGCGGTCGAAGATCGGAAACGCCAGCCGGATCAGCGGCGTGCCCGTGTCGCGCTCCAGATACTTGCCATAGGAGTTGCCGATCAGCAGGTCCACCGGCTCGGTGAAGAGCAGCGATCGCATCGCCCAGAGGTCCTTGCCCGCCCAGACTTGAGCATCCTTGCCGAAGGGCGAGGATGCAAGCAGTTCCTTCAAGTCCGCTTCCCAGGCCGAGGTGCCGTTGGTGGCGAGGCAATGGGTCGGCTCGCCGCCCGTCTCCATGATGAAGCGGGCCATGGCGTAGACAAAGTCCGGATCACCGTAGATGGCGTATTTCTTACCGTGCAGCCAGGATTGGCTGTCCGCCATGGCGTCAACAAGTCGGCCGCGCTCCAGGCGGATTGTCTCGGGGATTTGCTTGCCGGAAATCGCGGAGACCTCCATCAGGAAGTCGTCGGTCGCTTGGACTCCGATCGGGTAATGGAACGAGGCAGTCGCCTGCCCTACCCCCTCGCAATACTCCAGTGTTTTTCGGGTGTTGTAATGCTGTAGCGAAAGTGTCGCCTCGGCGTTGAGTGCCTTCCTCACGTCTTCGATCTTCGTGCCGCCGTCGTACATGCGGTATTCGCCGTCCGACGGCGTGTCGAACTGGTCAGAGGCGTCTTGGATGAAGGTATAGGACACTCCTATCAGATCGAGCAGGCGCTTGAGCTCCCGGTTGTTGCCAACGCAAAAGCCGTCGAAACCCGGAATGATGTTGATGGTTGCCTCGGCTTCCGTTCGCTCCTCGCCTTTCCAGAAGTGCTCCAAAATGCCCTTGACCGTTACGTCATAGCCGTCGACATGACTACCGACGAAGGCCGGCGTGTGGGCGAAGGGCACGTCGAAGTCGCGCGGGACCGAGCCTTGGTCCTTGGCGTTCTCGATGAAGCTGTGCAGGTCGTCGCCAATGACCTCGGCCATACAAGTGGTCGAGACCGCGATCATCTTCGGGTCGTAGAGTTGGTACGTGTTGGCGAGCCCGTCGACCATGTTCTTCAGGCCGCCGAACACTGCCGCGTCCTCGGTCATCGAGGAGGAAACTGCCGAAGCAGGCTCCTTGAAATGGCGCGACAGGTGCGATCGGTAATAGGCTACGCAGCCCTGGCTGCCATGAACGAAGGACATGGTTCGCTCGAAGCCAGCAGCCGCGAACACCGCGCCGAGCGGCTGGCACGCCTTGGCGGGGTTCACGACAAGCGCTTCGCGAGCGAGGTTCTTTTCGCGGTATTCCCACGTCTTGGTGAATTCGCGTTGGTCGGTAACGATCTGGTCCGGGTGCGGACATTCGAAATTCAGCCTCTTCTCGGCGAGCATCTGCCTGTATTCCGGCTCGCGGAACAGGGGCGCGTGGTCGAGAACTTTTTCAGCCGACTGCGGCATGGGTGGTTACCTCTTTTCCACCTGGCCCGCCATACGGCGGCACAGGGACGTCGAAACGTTTCTGGTCTCCCGCGGGCAAAGGGCCACAGGCGTTAAACGGCCTCCCGGCTTCCGGGAGGCCAGGTTTTCATTCGGCTGCGATCGCCGCCGACGGCTCGGCTTTTTTCTTCCAGGGAGCGTCGTAGAGGCCCCAGACCGGGTTGTTGATGGCCAGATCCATGTCGCGGGCGAAGATGGCGAAGCCGTCGTAGCCGTGATACGGGCCGGAATAATCCCAGGAATGCATTTGACGGAACGGTATGCCCATCTTCTGGACCGGGTACTTTTCTTTGATGCCGGAGCCAACGAGATCAGGACGGATCCCCTCGATGAACTTCTCCAGCTCGTAACCAGTCACGTCGTCATAGATCAGCGTGCCCTTCTTCACGTAATGGCCGGTACGCTGATAGTCGTCGTTATGGCCAAATTCATAGCCAGTGCCGACGATCACCATGCCCAGATCCTCATATGCCGTGACGACGTGACGGGGGCGCAGCCCGCCGACATAGAGCATCACCGTCCTGCCTTCGAGGCGCGGCCGGTACTTGGCGATGACCGCATCGACCAGGGGCCGGTATTTGGCGATGACCGCCTCGGCCTTGGCCTCGATTTCCGGCCCGAAGTGCTTGGCTATCTTGCGCAGAGAGGCTTCAGTCTGGGAGGGGCCGAAGAAATTGTACTCCATCCAGGCGATGCCATACTTTTCCTCCATATGCCGGCAGATGTAGTTCATCGACCTGTAGCAATGGATGAGATTGAGCTTGGCCTTCGGCGCTCGCTCTATTTCGGCCAGCGTAGCGTCGCCCGACCAGTTGCCGACCACGCGCAGGCCCATCTCCTCGAGCAGGATGCGCGAAGCCCAGGCGTCGCCGCCGATATTGTAGTCGCCGATCACATTGACATCGTACGGGCCGGCCTCGAACTCCACGTCCTTTTTCGCGAACACCCAGTCGCGGATCGCGTCGTTGGCGATGTGGTGGCCGAGCGATTGCGAGACGCCGCGGAAGCCCTCGCAGCGTACCGGCACAATCGTCTTTTCGTGCTCCTTGGCCTTGTTGCGGGACACCGCTTCGGTGTCGTCGCCAATCAGGCCGATCGGGCATTCGGATTGCACACTCATGCCCTTGTTCAGCGGAAACAGTTCCTCGATCTCGTCGATGATCCGTTCCAGCTTCTTGTCGCCGCCGAACACAATGTCCTTCTCCTGGAAATCGGAGGTGAACTGCATCGTAACGAACGTGTCGATGCCCGTCGTGCCGACGTAGTAGTTGCGGCGTTGAGACCAGGAATATTGCCCGCAGCCGACCGGGCCGTGCGAGATATGTACCATATCCTTGACTGGACCCCACACCACGCCTTTCGAGCCGGCATAGGCACAGCCGCGAATCGTCATCACTCCGGGAATGGACTTGATGTTCGATTTGACCTCGCATTCGGAAAGGACCTCGCTTTCCTCGCCAGCCTCGTCGCCGCTCTTTGCGACGCTGAGGTGCTTTTTGCGGCGCTTCGCCGCCTTGTCAGGATATTGCGACAGCACCTCCTCGATAAGCTTCGCATGGAGGGCGCCGTCATTCTCGTATTCCAGGCTCATGGGACCCCTTTCAAGGTTCAGGGTGACGCCTCACCAACGAGGCGCCGTTCTTTGAAAGGCGCGCCAGGTCAAGGCCGCGCCTCGTTCGGCAGCGGTCGCTACTGTGCGGCCGCCTTGGCCGCTTCCTTGACCTGAAGTTCGGCAAGCATCTGCTCGTCAGTCTTCATGATGCCGAAGTCGAGCAGCATGTCCTCGAGCTCCTCCATGGTGATCGGGGTTGGGATGGTGCCCTGGCCCGAATTGGCATGGATCTTCTCGGCCAGCGCCCTGTATTCCCCGGCCTGCTTGGAGTCCGGCGCATACTGGATCACAGACATCTTCCTGAGCTCGGCGTGCTGGACGATGTTGTCGCGCGGCACGAAGTGGATAAGCTTGGAATTGAGCCTGGAGGCCAGCGCTTCGGCGAGGTCGAGCTCGCGATCGGTTTGGCGCTCGTTGCAAATCAGGCCGCCGAGCCGCACGCCGCCCGAGTGGGCGTATTTCAGGATGCCTTTGGCGATGTTGTTGGCGGCATAGAGCGCCATCATCTCGCCGGACATGACGATATAGATTTCCTGGGCCTTGTTCTCGCGGATCGGCATCGCGAAACCGCCGCACACCACATCCCCGAGCACGTCGTAGGAGACATAGTCGACGTCGTCGTAGGCACCGTTCTCCTCGAGGAAGTTGATCGAGGTGATCACGCCGCGGCCGGCGCAGCCGACACCCGGCTCAGGGCCGCCCGACTCCACGCATTTGATGCCTTTGTAGCCGACCTTGAGCACGTCCGCGAGTTCCAGGTCTTCCACCGAACCTTCCTCTGCCGCGAGGTGCAGGACCGTATCCTGCGCCTTCGCGTTCAGGATCAGGCGGGTGGAGTCGGCTTTGGGGTCGCAGCCGACGATGAGGATTCTCTGCCCGAGGTCGACAAGGGCGGCGAGCGTATTTTGGGAGGTGGTGGACTTGCCGATGCCGCCCTTGCCGTAAAAGGCGATCTGACGCAAACCTGACATGTAGCTTTCCTTCCTTCGTTCCATTCATCGCGGCTGCCGCGACATGAATGCCGGTCGGGCAGCTGTCGCCGCCTCGCACCCAAGGTTCTCAAGACTCGTGCCAATTTGGCTGATCGAACCGAAGAATAATTTCATGGTTGCTTTTCAGGGATTTAGCTTGGGGCCAAAGAAAGGGTGTCGGAACAAGCCGTGTAGCGGACCCGACAATGGCGACACAAAGCGTCGGATCGCGATCCTCAGTCACCGCATTCGTTCGGGCGGCATCGGCCTGCTGGTCTCGTGGCGAACCGTCATGCGGCAACAGCCGATGGCTTTACACGCCCGCCGTTCGCTCATCCCGAAGCCTTCCTTCAGGCGAGCGACAGCTTTCCGCTTGG
>NZ_JAMYSE010000147.1:0-10481 GCF_040321795.1 Mesorhizobium sp. M0244
CACCTCGGACCCTGCTCTTCGCCACGCGGTCGTCCGTGCGCGACAGGAGAATAGCGCAGATTTATCAAAAAGGCTCTTGTCGATCACATCAGTGGACCATTCATCATTGCAATCACCTTTGCGGTCAGTGAAAGCCCGCCTTCGTCGGTAAGCATCGGCGATTGCGAAGGGAATTAGCTCGCCGTGGATTTCGGTCAAGACGACGAGGAAATCCGATCGGCCGCCCTGTCGCCCTTGTCCCGGCAACCGGAAGTGTCTTGTCCTGCCAACCGGAGTGTCGACCACGTCCTGGTCGTCTTACATACCTCCGCCGCAGCCGTCTGAGAGATCCCAGACGTCGACGACCTGCTTGCCGGTGAAACCGTGCTCGCGAATCAGGAACTTCGCCAGCCCGCCATACACTTTCCAGCGCCAGCACTGACAGCAGCATGGGCCTTTCTCGCTGGAATTGGCCATCGCATAGTCGTAGGCCTGCTGCTCGTCGCCGGAGAGTTTCACATCGTAGTAGGGCATCATCTTCTGTGCGATGCCGGCCGGAATATCGTACGGATCGATTGGGATCATCGCGATCTCGCGGTACCTGGCCAGGCCGCTCACCTGCTCGGCATAGCGCTTCGTCTCCATTGGGCTGCAGCACGAGCCCGTGATCCGCGACATCGCCGGCATGGTCGCGATCGATTCCGTGAACTTGGTCGAACACGTGCTGTTGCCGTTCTGGCTGAGATATCTGAAACGGCGTACCAGATGTCGGGATCCTCAGCGGCGATCGCCAAATCCGGCTCCTTGAGCAAGCTCGCGACCGCAGAGGCGCCAAAGGCGCCACCCAGAACAACCGTCCGTCGGTTTGGGCAAAATATTCGGCTCATTTGCTGGTCCTCGCCTGCTCGATCAGTTTCTTCATCGTTGCGAGGTCGGTCGCGCCGGGGAAAATCTGCTCGCCAACGACGAAGCTTGGCGTTCCGCTGATCTTCAGCGCCTGGGCCAGTTGCGTATTCCGGTCGATCGACGCCTGGATATCGGGCTGCTGCATGTCGGTCTTCAGTTTAGCCACATCGAGACCGACGTCGGCAGCCACCTTCAGCACGACCGCTTCGGACACCCGCGTCTTCACCGCATACAAGGCCTTGTGGAATGCCATGTATTTGCCCTGGCGCACTGCGGCGAGAGCCGCCTTGGAAGCAAATACGGAATCCGTGCTGAGGATCGGGAATTCCTTGTAGACGATCTTGAGCTGCGGATCGTCGGCCATGGCTTGCGCCATGATCGGCGCAACCTGCCGGCAATAGGGGCAGTTGTAGTCGAAGAACTCGACCATGGTGACGTCGCCTTCGGCGTTGCCGCCGACCGGGCTCGCCGGGTCCCGGAAAATCTCGTCCGCCTTGTCCGTCAAGGCGGCTTTGGCCTCTTTTGCAGCAGCCTCGCGCTGGCGGGCGTCGAGGCTCTGCAGCGACTGCACGAGCACCTCGGGATGCGCAAGAATGTAGTCGTGAATGCGCTGGTCGAACTGGTCCTGGGACATCTCGCCCGCGGCGATCGCCTGGTTGTGGAGACCGAGCGCGAGCCAGACCGTCGCGCCGGCCAGCATGAAGGCACGGGCCATTTTGCCGATGGCTCCGATCGATGGATTGGACTTGTGGATCACAGGGTTCTCCTTCCCTCTGTTCGCCGGACCGCCGGCACGTGCACATGATGCCTCAGAACATGCCCTTGATTTTCGCCCACCATCCCGTTTCCTGCTCATGGTGCGGGCGCTCGACATTGTTGGTGAGCGCATTGACGAATGTGACGAGATTAACCGACGCGAAATCCAGGCCATGGAAATTCGCCCGCCAGCGGCCCTCCTTGTCGATCACATGGGTGATGGTGCCGTGCATCTGATAACCATCATCCGTCAGCGTGAACTTGTGGCCGAAGGCCTCCGCCAGTCTGCGGGTCGCATCCTCCGGCTGATCCTCCATCGTGGTCAGGAACAGCCAATTGACGGGATCGAGCCCGTGCGCCGGCCCGTATTTGCTGAGCACGTCCGGCGTGTCCCTGATTGGGTCGGTGGTGATGGTCACAAAGCTGACCCGGTCCTTCATCGGCCTGCCATTCACCATTTTCTGGATCTCGGCAATCTTCTCGGCGTGCAAGGGGCACACATCCGGGCACGATGTGTAGATGAAGTGGAGGACGACCACCTTGCCGCGCAGATCGGCCGTCCGCACGACACGCCCCTCGGCGGTGCGCAGCGTGAAATCAGGCGCCGGCTTGTCGATCGGCTGGAAATATTTCTCGTCGGCCTCAAGCGTGGCGTCGATTTCGTCGAGCGAGTGGGCTTGCGCCGGATACGAAAAGCCCGCGGTCAGCGCCGCAATGGCAATTACGCTTAGCAGCAAGCACCTCCATTCGTTCAAAGCCGATGCAACGCAGCGAGCCTTTAGCCCGAACATATCTGTCCCTTTCTCACTTGGCGGCGATGCGGCTGCGGATGAAGTCGACCATGTCGGGCGCGTCCCATTCGGCCGGCCCAATCAGCCGGCCGATCTCCTTGCCGTCGCGGTCGACCAGCAGGGTTGCCGGAAGGCCGACGGTGCCGATGGCGAACATGGCCTTGCCCGAGACGTCGATGTTGAGGGCGAGGTGCTTGATGCCGATGTCGGCGAAGAACTTCTTCACGATCTCAGGACCGGCGCGGTCCATGGACAGCGCGACGACCTCGAAATCCCGACCGCCGAGTTTGGCCTGTAGGCGATCGAGCGTCGGCATCTCCTTGCGGCAGGGCGCGCACCATGTCGCCCAGACGTTGAGCAGCACGACCTTGCCGTGGAAATCCGCAAGCATTTTCGTTTTGCCATTGCCATCCTCGAAGCTGATTTCCGGCACGGGGGCGGGCGCCTCGTGAACGGCAAAGTTCTGCGGCGGCTCAGCGGCTGATACCGGCCACGAAAACGCCAGCAGCATGCCAACCAGGACCATGGCCAGTTTGCTCACAATGTCCTCACTCGGTCGCGTAGACGGTGGGCGCCTTGCCGCCCTTGGTGAAGGCGTAGACGACGAAGGGGCCTTGCTTCTCACCACCCATGCCTGGGGCGCCGGCCGGCATGCCGGCGAGCGTTATGCCGGTGATGGCAGGGCGCTCGGTCAAAAGCTTCTTGACGATCTCGACCGGCACCAGGCCATCGACGATATAGCCATCGACCATCAGCGTGTGGCAGCCTTCGAGGTCGGCCGGCACGCCCGCATCGCTGCTGATCTGGGAGAGATTGTTGACCGGCTTGATGTCGACCTTGAAGCCGTTGTGCTCGAGATAGTTGGCGTAGGACTCGCAGCAGCTGCATTGCGGGTTCTTGTACATGACGGCGTTGATCGTTGCGGCGAAGGCGGGCAGCGGTGTTGCGATCAGCAGGGACAGTGCGGCAAGGCGGTAGGTCAGTTTCATTGCAGTTCTCCTTGGTTGGATAAAAAGTTTCAGGTCACGCGGAACGCTGTCATCAGGCCGGCCATCTGGTGATCGGCGACATGGCAGTGCAGCATCCAGTCGCCGGGATTGTCGGCGACGAAGGCGCATTCGATCGTATCCTTGGGGGCGAGCAGCACCGTGTCCTGCCATTGCCGGTGCGGCACCGGCGAGCCGTTGCGCGAAAGCACCGACAGGCTGAAGCCGTGGACGTGCATGGGATGCCACCAGGCGGTTTCGTTACGCATGGTGAGATGGCAGGTGGCGCCGCGTGACAGCGTGAACTCAGGCGCCATACCGGCGTGGCCGTCGCCGGTCATCGACTTGCCGTTGATTGCCCAGGCGGCGGCGCCGTTCATGCCGGGCATCGCCATGCCCATCATGCCGCCGACGCCGGCGAGCTTGCCGCCGCCCATCATGCCGCCCTGCAGGACGATCTCATGTCTTTCGGCCCTGGCCAGATCGGGGCTCGGCAGCGGATTGGCCGGCAGACGAAGCGGCGCATCAAGGGGATGGTCGCGCAGCGGCGCTCCTGCATCATAGGCAAGCGTCGTCAGGGTGTAAGCAAGGCCATCATAGTAATCGTCGATCACCGCATGTCGGCTGCCGGGGTCGCCCTGCAGGTCGAGCATCACATCGACGCGCATGGCAGGCGCCACCACAAGACGGCCTCCCTCCGGTTCGTGCGGATCGCAGGGCTGTCCGTCGATGGCGACGACAACCGGCCGGTGGCCTTCGAACCGCAGGGCCATGATGCGGGCGAGCGATGCATTGGCCAGCCGCAGCCGGACGCGCTCGCCGGCCCGCACCTTCTGGTCCGCCGGCGGCGCGCCGTTGAGGGTCACGAGACCGCCGACACGGCCAGACATGGCGGCATCCATCGCGCTGCCGAAGCCGGCGGCGATCTGCCCATCGGCCGCAAGCCGCCAGTCCTGCAGCAGCCACAGAATGTCACGGTCGACGGCGACCGGCTCGACCTCCTCGACGACCAGTGCGCCGGCAAGGCCACGGCCGAGCTGGACCAGGCTGTTGGCGTGCGGATGATACCAGAAGGTGCCGGCATCGGGCGGGGTGAATTCATAGATGAAATTTTCACCTGGCCTGATCGGCTTCTGCGTCAGGCCCGGCACGCCGTCCATGGCGTTCGGCAGTCGGATGCCATGCCAGTGAACCGTGGTGTCTTCGTCCAGTCCGTTCTTGACGGAGATGCGAGCGGGCTGCCCCTGGCGTAAGCGCAGTGTCGGGCCGGGGACCGTGCCATCATAGGCCCATACGGGAGTGCGCGGACCATCAGGGCCGGCGAACCGGGCCTGGCCCGGCGCCACCCTGATCCGGTATTCGCCCGTGGCCATCGCCAGCGCAGGACGGATCGGCGCGGCGGCGGCAATGCTTGCTGCCGCAAGCAGGAATTTGCGGCGCGTTATGAACGGATTTGAAACGGAATTCACTCTTGTGACCCCTGCGGTAACCGACGGCGAACGTCGCGACGTCGATTGAATTGCTACCGCGCCCGCTGCGCAGTACGCGCAACCGGGCGATCAAACGCCGCTAACCAGCCGTGGAACGGCAGAAAACGGCGTCAGACGAGAGCGCTGGGCCTTGGAGGGAATGGGTCGGGCAGCAGACTTCGCCCGTGCAGGAACGGGGCGGGAAGCGCCGACGGCAGTTCGGCCTCCGGCAGTCCCGTCACGGGGAGAGCCTCCGGCAGCACCGCCAGAGCCGGTGCGACACAGGTCGGCGCACATTGCATCGGTTTGTCATTGCCGGCCCAGCCCTTGAGGCAAGCGTTGCAGTCACCATCCTTGGCATCGGCCATCTTGGCCATGTCGGCGTCGGTGGTGCCGGTATCTGCGGCCATGGTCATGCCGCCGTCGACTGCCATCCTGGCCGACATGACGGCAGCCTGAGCGGCGGACAGGCTGAACCCGGCGGTCACGACGACCGCGAGCAGCATGACCAGGAGGTGTTTTGGTGACAGGCGTGCCATGTTCGGCCTAGGCTGGCCTCAAAACGCCGCTTTTGCAAGCCCCGACAACGCGACATCGAAACCGTCGAGGGCAGGGCAGCCTGTAAGAAGCATCGTGTCAGGGCAGATCATGCAGCAACCTCTTACACCGGACGGCCTTCGCCGCGTGGTGCTTGTCGTCGCGCTGCTGAACCTCGGTTATTTCGGCATTGAATTCGCCGTGGCGCTGGCGATCGGCTCGGTGTCGCTGTTCGCCGACAGTGTCGATTTTCTGGAAGACGCCTCGGTCAATCTCCTCATACTGCTCGCCATGGGATGGTCGCTGCGTGCCCGCTCGCGGGTCGGCATGGCGCTGGCGCTTATGCTGCTGGTGCCGGGCCTGGCGACGCTGTGGACCGCGTGGGAAAAGTTCAACATGCCGGTGCCGCCGCAGCCGACGGCCCTGACGCTGGCGGGGTTGGGCGCTCTCGCGGTCAATCTGTCATGCGCCTACATGCTGGCGCGCTACCGCCATCACAGCGGCAGCCTTACCAAGGCGGCGTTTCTCTCGGCCCGCAACGACGCCGTCGCCAACATTGCGATTGTACTGGCCGGGCTGGTGACTGCGTTCATTTGGCGCTCGGCGTGGCCGGATTTGATCGTCGGCCTGGGAATTGCGGGACTGAATGCAGATGCGGCGCGGGAGGTCTGGGAGGCAGCTCGGGAGGAGCAGCGCGCTGTTTCGTGAATCCAAAACGCTCAGCGGTGCCAGGTTGCCGACGCGCCAAGGTGGGCCGCAATCGTTAGTAGTCAGCCAGAAACTTGCGCGATTTCTAATATAAGCGCACATTTTCAAAGCGGGCGGGAGGAAGAACGGCTCACAAACAATCGGGAGGAAACCATGAACAGCATGAGCCTCACTACGCTCGATCGCGGCAAGACGACGGTCGACGCCGCCGCCCTGGAGGCGCTTTCGGCGCAATTGCGCGGCTCGGTGCTGCGGGAAGGCGACGCCGCCTATGACGACGCACGCAGCATCTGGAACGCCATGATCGACCGACGGCCCGGGCTGATCGTACGCTGCGCCGGCGCCGCCGATGTCATCGCCGCCGTGAATTTTGCCCGGGAAAACAGGCTTCTGCTCGCAGTTCGCGGCGGTGGTCACAATATTGCCGGCAGCGCCGTCTGCGATGGTGGCCTGGTGATCGATCTGTCGTCAATGAGGTCGGTGCGGGTCGATCCGGCGACGCGGCGAGCATGGGTGGAACCGGGAGCGACGCTCGCCGATGTGGACAGGGAAACACAGGCGTTCGAACTGGCGGTGCCGACCGGCATCAACTCGACCACCGGCATATCGGGCCTGACGCTGGGCGGCGGCTTCGGCTGGATCACCCGGAAGTTCGGCCTGACCATCGACAGTCTTCTCTGCGCCGACGTGGTTACCGCCGACGGCAAGCTGCTGCGCGCCAGCCAGACCGAAAATCCGGACCTGTTCTGGGCACTGCGCGGTGGCGGCGGCAATTTCGGTGTCGTCACGGCTTTCGAGTTCAAGCTCCACCATGTCGGTCCGCAGGTCCTGGCGGGGCTTGTCGTCCATCCCTTCGCCGATGCCGAAAACGTCTTGCGGGAATACCGGTCGGCGCTCGAAGCGGCGCCCGATGAGCTGACCTGCTGGGTGGTCATGCGGCAGGCACCGCCGCTGCCGTTCCTGCCGGCGGAATGGCATGGCAAGGAGGTGCTGGTGCTGGCCATGTGCTATTGCGGCGACCTCGGGGAAGGCGAAAAAGCGACGCAAAGGCTTCGCGCCATCGGCACACCGATTGCCGATGTCGTCGGCCCCAACCCGTTCACCGGCTGGGAGCAGGCATTCGATCCGTTGCTGACGCCCGGCGCCCGCAACTACTGGAAGAGCCATGACTTCACCGAGCTTTCCGACAGCGCGATCGACGTCGTCACGGCAGCGATACCCGGGCTTCCGGGGCCTGAATGCGAGATATTCTTCGCCCATATCGGCGGTGCCGCGGGCCGCGTGACAGCGGATGCAACGGCGTTTCCGCAACGCAGCGCGCATTTCGTCATGAATGTTCACGCCCGTTGGCGCGAACCAGGAATGGACCGCGCCTGCCTCGACTGGGCGCGCGGTGTCTATGAAGCGGCCAAGCCCTATGCCGTCGGCACGGCCTACGTCAACTTCATGCCTGAGGACGAGGTCGACCGGGTCAAAGCAGCCTATGGCGGCAACTATCGGCGGCTTCTGGAAATCAAGCGGCGCTACGACCCCCTCAACCTGTTCCGCATGAACCAGAATTTGCGCCCCGTGGAAAATTTGCGCGCCGCATAGGGCACACGCAACGACAAGGCCCGCGCCTCCGACGGAGGACGCGGGCCGATTTCGACGGCATGCGCTAGGCAGGTATCAAGACGGCGATGCGGTGGATGCCGACCACCTTGCTGGTGTTGGCTGCCTCGTCGGTCTTGCCCTTGGAGCAGGTATACACGTCACCTTCCTTGAGCTTGAATTCCTTGTCGGCTTTCTTGATCGTGAATTCACCGGCGGCAATGGTGCACACCATGTCGTTGTCCATTACCATCGCAGGGGCGGCTGCTCCGGGCTGAAAGACTATATCTACAATTGAGATGCTCTTGTAAGCGGGGATATCGGAATTGCCGGTGCCGACCTCAACCAATCTGACGCCGGGTGCAATCTCCTTGCCTTCCTTCGGGCCGTATTTCTTCACCTTTGCCGCCGCCGCCAGCGTGAACAAAGGCGTTACCGCGGCCGCCGTCACGCCGAGAGCAATCGCGGACCTGCGATTCATGGTTTTCATCGCATCCTCCCATTTGTTGGTCGCGCACGAATGTGCGTGACCAGCGTACATTAGCATAAATGCAGATAATTAGCATAAATGCAGATAATTGCAGAGCGGCGTTTCGGAGATTCCAGGAGCGAACCGTCGGCAGGCCGACCGGATCGCCGGGGGCTTGATGGCGGCGCTGCCGGCCGCACGATTCTTGTCGACCCGGCTTTACTTTGGCAGCCGTCGCCGACCCTGCCCAGCAAGGTCTAGTCATTTCGCTTTCTTGACTCGGCCGACAAAAACGGGCAGCAAAGTCGTCAATGGAGGGCAGTTTTGCTAACTATGCAGGTTTTGGAGGGCGTTTTTCGGTGTGACCGTCGCCCAATCGGCGGTCGGTAGAGGGATTGGTTAACCAACTTTGTCCATCTTTTGAATCAATCGGCAACAGACGCGAAGCGTGCTGGGGGCACCAGGCGAACTGTGAATGTCACGGCTGCGAGATCCGCTAGCCGGCAACGGCCGATTGAGAGTGGTTGAATGGCGTTTGTGAGTGCGAAAACCCGGGGTGACGGTCCTGCATCTGGATTGACTTCGATGAGGCCCGGCCTGCGCTGGGTCGCGGTTCCGGCCGTCGGCGCAGCCATTGCTTTATGGTCGGTGGCGACCTTGGCCGGCCTTTATTCGATCGGAACCTCGCTCACCGCCGCTTCCAACGGTCTCCCGCAAAGCCTGCTCGCGCCGCGCACCATCGCGCTCGCCGATCCTCGCCGCAGCCTTGCAAAGGCACAGGCCCCGACATGGGCCGCGGCAAATGCAGCATTGTCGGCTCAGCTGCAGCACGGATGCGATGCCAACTGCCTGCGGTCGGCGTCGAACTTCGTTCACCAGGGAAAATCGGCGCGTCTCAAGCGCAATATCGTGCCGCTTGTCGCCGATGCGTCGCGGCAATCGAGCTTCGACGACGTGGTGGCCAAGGCCGCGCTGTCGCCGCAAAAGCTTGCCGCTGCCTTTGCCCGTGCCTCCTCCGGCTCACACGTCATGCTCGCCAGCCTGCCGGCCGACGCCCGGTTCGCCGAGCCGGTACGCATACCCGACCCGAACGGCCCGGCATCGGTGCGCTTCGGCCCGGAGGTGGCGGAGATCGAACGCTCGTCGCGCCTGGCGCTGGCGCTGGCAAATACGTTGCCGGAGGAAATGATCGATGTGCTCCCGACAGCCGTCGCGGCAAGCGAGCCTGCAGCTTCACAAGAGCCGCAAGAGCCTGAGGTCCAGTTAGCCTCGCTGCCGCCGCAAGACGACATGCCCGACGGCATTCCGCTGCCGACGCAGCGCCCGCAGGCGGATATCGATCCGCCTGCCGAGGCGCCGCGGGCTCAAGCATCAAGAGACCAGGCATCAGGAGATCAGGCGCCAAAAGACCAGGCGCCAAAGGCCCAGGCACCAAAAACGGAGCCGCCCAAGGCGCGGGCCTCCAGGACCGCCAAGGCGAGCAAGGTCCAGACGGCCGATGCCCCGCCGGTCGAGACGCAACCCGGCAGCCTGTCGCCTCGCAATTCGTCACAAGCGGCAGTGCCGGCCGTGTCGGGCAAGCCGGGCAAACGGTCGAAGACGCAGGGCGGCGACATGCTGGCCTATGCCAAGCCCGACATGCCTTCCGGCGGTCTCGGCGGAGCCTTCAGGAACCTGTTCACCACGCCCGGCATGGGCAGCGGCGTCGCTGTCTACGACATCTCGGCCAAGACCGTCTATATGCCCGACGGCTCGCGGCTGGAGGCACATTCGGGACTGGGCGCGATGGTCGACCAGCCACGCTACGTCCACAAGAAGAATGTCGGTCCGACGCCGCCCGACACCTACAATCTGACGATGCGCGAATCGCGCTTCCACGGCGTCGAGGCGATCCGTCTGACGCCGGCCAGCGGCAGCAACAAATATGGCCGCGACGGCCTGCTTGCCCACACTTACATGCTGCGCGGCGGGCGCGCGGAATCCAATGGCTGCGTCGTTTTCAAGGACTATGCCCGCTTCCTCGCCGCCTATAAGAAAGGCAAGATCAAGCGTCTGGTCGTGGTGCCGCGCCTTAGCAAGCCGCTGACGCGGGTCGCCCAGGACGGGCGAGGGGCTTAGGTCGTTAGCGGCGTCTCAGAATGAAAGCCGTTCCTGCGGTGATCCTTAGCGCCCCCCTCTGTCCTGCCGGACATCTCCCCCACTCTCATGATTGCTGACAATGGCCTTTGACATAAGCTGCAGCCCGCCGATCCGATCGGCGGTCGAGGCACTTGTACGGCGGATATGAGGT
>NZ_JAMYSE010000148.1:0-10377 GCF_040321795.1 Mesorhizobium sp. M0244
GCGTCACGCTGAGCACGCCGTTCTGGAACGCGGCGTTCACCTTGTCTTCGTCGACTTCGTAGCCGAGCGGGATACGCCGCTCGAAACGGCCGTAGAAGCGTTCGGAGAACTGCCTGTCCTTGTCCTCGGTCTCTTCACGCTTCTCGCCGCGCAGCGTCAGCACGCCGTCATCGAGCAGCAGCTCGATGTCCTTCTCGTCCATGCCGGGGATCTCGGCGGTGACGCGAATCTCCTTTTCGCCATCGGAGATTTCGACGCTCGGCCAGCTGGCGCGGGCAGCGGAGAGGCCACCGAGCGACGGCAGCCGCGTGTCGAAGCCGCGGAACGCCTCGTCGAACAGGCGGTTCATTTCGCGATGCAGCGTCACGAAGGGATCGCGATCGCCGTCGCGATAGAGGCTGGGGACCTGATTGTTCTCCCGGCCCCAGGAAATGAGATCACGAATAGCCATTGCATAGTCTCCTTTCTCGACTGGTGCGTTCAGGCGGCCTGCTTGTTTGCTTCGACCTGCGCGACCTTCGGCCCGGTCTTCGGCGCGGCGGCGTCGGTCGCGATGGCGATGCGCCGAGGCTTCATCTCCTCCGGCACCTCACGTACCAGATCGATGCTGAGCAGACCGTTGTCGAGCGAGGCGCCTGCTACCTTGACGTGATCGGCAAGCTCGAAACGGCGGGTAAAGGGCCGCGCGGCGAGGCCACGATGCAGATACTCCGCGTTGTCCGGATCCTGGTACCGGCCGGAGACGATCAGGAGGTTCGGCTCGTGGGTGATCTCGAGGTCGTCCTCGGAAAACCCGGCTACGGCGATGGTGACGCGGTAATTGTTCTCGCCGCTGCGCGCGATGTCATAGGGCGGCCAGGCGTCGAAGGCCTGCGGAGCATTTTCCAGCAGGTTGAAGACGCGATCGAAGCCGATGCTCGACCGATAGAGCGGGGAAAAATCGAATGCGGTTCTCATAGCTACATCCTCCATCGAGCAATATAGATACGAGGAGCGCCAAAGAGCTGGCGCTCCCTGGTTCCGCCGGCCCCATTTCGGCGACCGGTGCCTTCGATCTGGTTATTGTCCGCCGCAAGTCAAGACCCGGTGGCTTTCGCGTTACCGGTTTTGTTGTTGTCGGCGCTGTCGACCAAGCCGCCAATCTCCCCTTGCGGGCCCTTGAGGGGGAGACTGGCTGTTTCGCCGGCCGGCTTCAATCGCCAGCGCTGACTTCCGCGGCCGGTTATTGTCTGTCGCAGGTCAAGACCCAGATTCTTCTGTTGCCGGGCTCCATTCCCGGCACTCGCAGATGGAGCTGACCATGACACGCGACGAGATCATTTCTGTGCTAGGCCCGGTCGACGACGCCATCATTGCCGACATCGCGGCGACGGACGGGACGGTCCAGGAGCTGCGCGAGGCCCTGGCCTGGATCGGCGCCGACGAGGCGCTGGTGAACGAGGGCCGCCCGCTGCCGACGGCCAGGGTGGCGACGCTGATCGAACTGCTGCAAGGGCCGGACGACGAGGAATAACCGGCTTGCTCTTCAGTGGACGGTGATAATGCCGTTTACGGCCCGCCATTCGGAGGGCTGGATCAGGTGTTGATGGGCGACACGCACCGAGTGCAGCGGGCCTTCGATCTCGCGCTCCCAGAAATCGAGGAAATGCTTCAGCGTCGGGAAATCCGGGGCGATATCGTATTCCTGCCAGATGTAGAGCTGCAGCAGGCTGCGATGGTCGGGCAGACGGTAGTGGATTTCTGCCGTCGTCAGGCCAAACCCTTGCATCTGGAGCTGAAAGTCCCTGCTGGTCATGGGTCTTTCCTTTCCAATGAACCTCAGTCTGCAAAACGCAACGGGTTCAACATAGGTTCCAGTCGCCGCGAGCGGCTCCGGAACGAACACGATTTTGTGGAAAATTGCCCGAAAATTTCAAGCATCATTGTGCCAGCAACGGCAAATGTACGAGCAATTACAGAACATTGGCACTCTCTTGCTTCGAGTGCTAAAATTTTTATGCGATCCTCTTGAAAGCTGAAAAAAGCGCGACTAGTTCGTATGTGCGCGATGCCTGATGAAGGGTCGCGCACCGTCGCGTCGGCCGCCATCGCCGGTCGACTGCGAAGGGAGGTCCAAGAAAACCTGTTTGTCCTATGAGGAGAACGACATGGCGTTCCGTCCATTGCATGACCGTATCCTGGTCCGCCGCATCGAGGTCGACGAGAAGACCGCGGGCGGCATCATCATTCCCGACACCGCCAAGGAAAAGCCGCAGGAGGGCAAGTGATCGCCGCCGGTCCGGGCGCGCGCGACGACAGCGGCCAGCTGCAGCCGCTCGACGTCAAGGTCGGCGACCGCATCCTGTTCGGCAAATGGTCCGGCACCGAGATCAAGCTCGACGGCGAGGACCTGCTCATCATGAAGGAAGGCGACGTGCTGGGCGTGATCGAAGCCACCGGCGAAATGCAGAAGGCCGCCTGAGCGGGCCTAGTCAGTCTAAGCTGACTGTTTTGAAGGGATTATCCAATGGCTGCCAAAGATGTGAAATTCCATACCGAAGCCCGCGAGAAGATGTTACGCGGCGTCGATATCCTCGCCAACGCGGTGAAGGTGACGCTCGGTCCCAAGGGCCGCAACGTCATCCTCGACAAGCAATTCGGCGCCCCGCGCATCACCAAGGACGGCGTTACCGTCGCCAAGGAAATCGAGCTTGAGGACAAGTTCGAGAACATGGGCGCGCAGATGGTGCGCGAGGTCGCCTCGAAGACCAGCGACACCGCCGGCGATGGCACCACGACCGCGACGATTCTTGCACAGGCGATCGTCAGGGAAGGGGCCAAGGCCGTCGCTGCCGGCATGAACCCGATGGACCTGAAGCGCGGCATCGACAAGGCGGTCGACGCCGTCGTCGCCGACCTGAAATCCAATGCCCGCAAGGTCACCAGGAACGACGAAATCGCCCAGGTCGGCGCCATCTCTGCCAATGGCGATGCCGAGATCGGCCGCTTCCTCGCCGAGGCGATGGAAAGGGTTGGCAATGAGGGCGTCATCACTGTCGAAGAAGCCAAGACCGCCGAGACCGAGTTGGAAGTGGTCGAAGGCATGCAGTTCGACCGTGGCTACCTCTCGCCTTATTTCATCACCAACCAGGACAAGATGCGCGTCGAACTCGAAGAACCCTATGTGCTGATCCACGAGAAGAAGCTCTCCAACCTGCAGGCCATGCTTCCCGTGCTCGAAGCCGCCGTGCAATCCGGCAAGCCGCTGCTGATCATCGCCGAGGACGTCGAAGGCGAGGCGCTGGCGACGCTCGTCGTCAACAAGCTGCGCGGTGGCCTGAAGGTTGCAGCCGTCAAGGCGCCAGGCTTTGGTGACCGCCGCAAGGCGATGCTGGAAGACATTGCCATCCTGACCGGCGGCACGGCGATCTCGGAAGACCTCGGCATCAAACTCGAGAACGTCACATTGGAGATGCTCGGCCGCGCCAAGAAGGTGCTGATCGAGAAGGAAAACACCACCATCGTCGACGGTGCCGGCCGCAAGGATGAAATCCAGGCGCGCATCAGCCAGATCAAGGCGCAGATCGAGGAAACCACCTCCGACTACGACCGCGAGAAGCTGCAGGAGCGGCTGGCCAAGCTGGCCGGCGGTGTCGCCGTCATCCGCGTCGGCGGCTCGACCGAGATCGAGGTCAAAGAGCGCAAGGATCGCGTCGACGACGCCATGCACGCCACACGCGCGGCGGTCGAGGAGGGCATCCTGCCCGGCGGCGGCGTGGCGCTGCTCAGGGCGGCGACGGCGCTCGACAATATCGAGGTCGACAATCCGGACCAGAAGACCGGCGTCGAGATCGTGCGCCGCGCGATTGAAGCGCCGGTCCGCCAGATCGCCGAGAACGCCGGTGCCGAAGGCTCAATCATTGTCGGCAAACTGCGCGAGACGGCCGATTTCGGCTATGGCTGGAACGCGCAGACCAACGAGTTCGGCGACCTCTACAGTCAAGGCGTCATCGACCCGGCCAAGGTCGTGCGCACTGCTCTCCAGGGCGCCGCTTCCGTCGCCGGCCTGCTGGTGACGACCGAGGCGATGGTGGCAGAGAAGCCGAAGAAGGAAGCTGCCGCACCGGCCATGCCCGGCGGTGGCGGCATGGACTTCTAAGGTCAGGCTTCCGAAGCGGGACCTCGAAACGGCAGATGGACCGTGTCCGGCAAAAAGCGGGCACGGTTTTGCCGGTCCGGGACTGATGCTGAGCAGGTGTTGCCATGGATATGACGGACAGTTTTGGGAAGATCGCGGCGCCGACCCGCCCGAAGAACGATTTCAACTATGAAACCGATTGTAGGACGGCGCTGGCGCCTTTGGTCGATGGCTTGCTGGATATGGCCGAGTCGGCCGGCTGGGATCGCCGCAAGGCGGCCTACACGCTGATGTTTTTGTCGGCTCAACGCCTAGGGGCCGGCAAGGAGGAGCACAAATGATCGCGGCGCGGATGCGCGATTGCCTGCGCCTGTTGCGGTGGTCGGAAACCGATTTCGCTGAAGAGGCGGGATACCCGGTAGCCAAGGCAAGGGCGTGGCTCTACGGGCGCGAACATCCGCCGCTGGGCGTGGCGGCCTGGCTCGAGGCGCTGGTCAAGATGCACCGGTTGCTGCCGCGGCCGGGCACGCCGCAGTCCGTATTGCATCCGCCGATCGACGCCGTCTTGGGGACGGCCCTCGAGGATCGAAGCGCCCGTGCAGTTGAGCTCCGAAAGGATCCGATTAAGCCAGGAAAGGAGAGTGTCATGGATCGTGCTTCCTTCGACAAGCCGGTTACCATCCTCACCGGCCTCGGTACGCCGACAAAGATAGAAAGCGCGGCTGAGGCTTATGCGCTTTTGGCTGAGTGGCCGGCAACGAGCCGGACGGCCGCGCATGACATCGCCGCCAAGGCCTGCCGGGCGGCAATGGAAGGAGAGATCGACGGCGACACGGCGCGCGCCACCTTCGTCGCCTTCGCCCGCCGCAACGACCTGCTTGCGCCGCAGACGACCAGGATGGTTGCCGGCGAGACCGTTGCTGGCGCGACGGTTGCCAACTGGACAACGCGCCCACAGCGTGTCAACGCCCTGGCGTGAGCGGTCGGAGAAGTCGCCGAAGGCGACAGAGGGGGTCGGAATGTCCTGGCGCAACGCCCTGTGGGACGAAAGAGGAGGTTGGCGCTTCACGCGAGGCGACCCCCCTCTGGCCTGCCGGCCATCTCCCCTCGAGGGGGAGATTACGCGCTCAGCCGCTTTCGCTTGCTAAGCCCGTGGCAGCAGCCGGCGCATAATCAGCGAGGGGTGGCCGCCCACACCATGCGCGGCCGCCCTGCGCTCAACCACTTCGAAACCGTGCCTGCGATAAAAGGCGATTGCCCGGTCGTTGCCCTCGATCACCTCCAGCGCGAGGCTGGGAATCCCCGCATGCGCGGCAAGAACCGCGTGCAAAAGATCGGCTGCCAGCCCGGTACCGAACTCGCTTTTGTCGACATGAAGCCGCTCGAGCATGACCTCGCCCTGGTCATTCATGGCCGCCATGGCGTAGCCGGCGATAGAGCCATCAGCCCGTTCGGCGACGAACGACATCTTGTTGTCGTCCCCGAGCTCGGCCGCCAGCCGCTCCGGCGCGTGCTTCTCATCCGACAGCCGTGCCGTGGTCTCGGCACCCAGGATCGGTGAATAGGTGTGGCGCCAGGATTGGCCCAGCAGCCGCGACACCGCCGGCACGTCCTGTTCGGTCATGGTTCTTATTTGGGTCACCGCCTTACCCGCGATTTCAGCCAGCGGTCGAAGGCCACGGCGAGGGTGAGGATCAGGCCGATGACGATGCTTTGCGTGTAGGACGAGACGTTGTTGAACTGCAGCCCGTTCTGCAGCACGCCGATCAGCCCTGCACCCACCACCGTGCCGCCGACGCTGCCGATGCCGCCGAACAGTGAGGTGCCGCCGATGACGACCGCCGAGATCACCGTCAGCTCGTAGCCGATGCCGGCGACGGCTTCGGAGGAGTTGAGCCGCGCCGACAAAACGAAGGCGGCGAGGCCGGCGAAGAAGCCGACGATGATGTAGACCGAGATCAGGATGCGGTCGACCCGCAGACCGGAGAGCCGCGCCGCCTCGGCATTGCCGCCGACGGCATAGACGGCGCGACCGTAGCGGGTGTAGCGCAGCACGATGTGGCAAAGGATGGCCGCAATCGCGAAGATGATCGCCGGCACCGGAACCGGACCGATCAGCCCGGTGCCGAACCAGCGCATCGAGGCGTCGAAGCCGGAGATCGGGCCGCCATTGGAGATCGTCAGCGTCAGGCCGCGAAACACGGTGAGGCCGCCGAGCGTGACGACGAAGGGCGGCACCTTCAGCCTGGTGATGGCAAAGCCCTGGACGCTGCCGGCGACGGCGCCAACGATGACGGCTGCGAGAAGAGCGGCGAACCAGCCATAGCCTTGCGTGCCCGTTGTCGACAGGGACAGCGTGTTGGCGGTGCCGCCCTTGGCCACCACCGCCGCGACCATGCCGCAGAAGGCGAGCAGCGAGCCGACCGACAGATCGATGCCGGCGGTGAGGATGACGAAGGTCATGCCGAGCGCGATCAACCCGGTGATCGAGATCTGACGCATGATGTTGAACAGGTTGATAGGGTCGATGAAGCTCGGCTTCAGCACGGTGAAGACGACGATCAGCAGCGCCAGGAACATTAGCGGGCCGAAGCTCATCAACAGGCGCGCAATATTGATGCCGCCGCGCTGGCTCCGTTCGGTCGCGCTGGTCATAGCGTTGCTTCCTGCTTCTGGTCGAGCGCCATCAATTCCATCAGTTTTTCCTCGGTCGCCTCGATGCCGGGCATCTCGCCGGTGATGCGACCGCGCCGCATGGTGACGATCCTGTCCGACACCGCAAGCACTTCGGGCAGTTCCGAAGAGATCATCATGATGGCGATGCCGCGCGCTGCGAGCTGTACCAGGATCTGGTGCACCTCCGCCTTGGCGCCGACATCGACACCACGCGTCGGTTCATCGACGATCAGCACCTTCGGGTCGCGCGCCAGCCAGCGGGCAAGGATGACTTTTTGCTGATTGCCTCCCGACAATCCCTCGATCGCCTGCTCGGGCGAGGCCATGCGGATCGACAGCGTCTTCCTGTAGTTCGCCAGCGCCTCGCGCTCGCGCCGCTCGGCCATGAAACCGGCGGCATTGGAGTAGCGGTCGAGCGCGGCGACGGAAAAATTGGTGAGGATGCCGAGTGCGGCGAAGATCGCCTGGTGCTTGCGGTCTTCCGGCACGAGACCGATTCCGAGCTCGATGGCGTCGGCGGGTGAGGCCGGCGCGATCGGCTTGCCGTCGAGCATGATTGTGCCGGCGGCAATGCGGTCGGCACCGAAGATGGCGCGGGCGAGCTCGGTGCGGCCGGAGCCGACGAGCCCCGCGACGCCGAGGATCTCGCCCGCCTTGAGGTCGAGATCGACGCCTTCAAGCACGATGGCGTGCGGCGCCTGCGGATCGCGCACCGTGCGCAGGCCGCGCACCGAGAGCCGGACGTCGCCGGCGACATCGCGCAGCGTCGGTCTCGCATAGAGCTCGGACGCGGCGCGGCCAACCATCTTCTCGATGATCTTCGGCAGCCTGATCGGTCCGCCCTCACGATCGAGCTGGCCGGCCAGCCTGCCGTCGCGCAGCACCGTCATGCGGTCGCAAATCGCCGATGCCTCCTCCAGCCTGTGGGTGACGAACATGATGGCGACGCCATCCCTGCGCAGCCGGCCCATAATCGCCATCAGCTTCTGCACTTCGGTTTCGGTCAGCGCCGAGGTCGGCTCGTCCATGATGATGAGACGGCTCTTCAGCGACAGCGCGCGGGCGATCTCGACCAGCTGCTGCTCGGCCACGGACAATGCCGAAACCGGCGTCGCCGGGTCGAGGTCGAGGCCGACGCGGGCGATGATCGCGCGTGAGTCTTCCACCATCTTTCGCCAGCTGACCAGCCCGAACCGGCCGAGCGGCGCACGGCCGATGAAGATGTTTTCCGCCACGGTCAGCGTCGGGATCAGGCTCAGTTCCTGGTAGATGGTGACGATGCCGAGCCGTTTGGCGTCCTGCGGGTTGTGCGGGCTGAATTCGATCCCGTCGAAGACGATGCGGCCGCTGGTCGGCGGCATCACGCCGGAGAGAATCTTGAGCAGCGTCGACTTGCCGGCACCGTTCTCGCCGAGCAGGCCGAGGATCTCGCCGGGGTGGACTTCGAGCGAAACGTCGCTCAGCGCGGTGACGCCGGCGAAGTGCTTGGTCACGCCCTCGACGGTGAGCAGGGCGGGAGATGGTGAAGGCGCTGGGGCTTCGGCTGGAGACAAACAGTCCTCCCGATTGGGGTCGATCGTTCCGATTTATACAAGTCGGCGGGACAGCGAGGGGCGCTGTCCCACCGGCTTTTGCCAATTGCAGCCTACTTCGTCTCGCCCAGCCTTTCAGCCTTGTCGAGATTGTCTTTGCCGATGACGATCGGCGTCAAAAGCACCAGCTTTTCCTTCGGCTCGGTCTTGTCCTTGGCGTAGGCGACCGCGATCTGCACCGCGGTGCGCGACTGCTCGCCGGGGAACTGCTCGACCGTGCCGGCCAGCTTGCCGTCGCGCACGGCGACCAGTGCTTCGGGAAGCGCGTCGAAGCCGTAGATCTTGACGTCGGTGAAGTTGCGCGCCGCGCAGGCTTCAACCGCGCCGAGCGCCATGTCGTCATTGGCGCAGATGATCGCGTCGGGCTTGCCGTTAGCGGCAAGGCCGGCCTCGGTGACGGAGAGCGCCTCGGCGCGGTCGAAGTTGGCGGTCTGCTCGAAGATGATCTGGTACTTGTCCTTCATGGGATCGAGGACGTTGTGCACGCCCTTGTTACGGTCGATAGCCGGCCCGGCGCCGGGCTGGCCCTGCAAATGGAAGATCTTGGCGCCGTTCGGGAACGCCGCCACCATAGCCTGCGCTTCGGCCTCGCCGCCCTTGACGTTATCGGCGCCGACATGGGCGAGGATGCCCTCGACGCCCTCAACGCGGCGATCAATGGTGACGACGGGAACGCCGGCCTTCACCGCTTCTTCGATGGCCGGGGCCAGCGCGTTGACGTCAAGCGGCGAGATGACGATGGCGTTGACCTTCTGCACCAGCGCCGCCTCGATGTCGGCGGTCTGCTTGGGCGCCGAGTTCTGGCCGTCGCTCTCGACCAGGTTGACGCCTTGCGCCGCAGCTTCCGCCTTGATCTGGTTCAGCATGTGCACGAAGAACGGAAAGCCGAGGCTCGGCACCGAACCCAGGATGGTCAGCTTGTCCTGGGCGAAGGCCAGTTGCGGAGCGGCAAGCGCCAATGTGCCCATCGCCACGGACGACAGCAGAAATTCACGTCTGTTGATCAATTTAGTCTCCTCCCAGATGAGCGCACGACCCCGAAACCGGAATAAGTTTTCCGGAAGGTTCCTTGCGTCGATTCAAAAATGGAGTGTCCTTTGAGCGCCCAACTCGCTTTGAAGGGACGCAACGGCGCTCCAGCCGGTCCACCGCGACGTTTCTCCTCCGCTCGGCGCCGGCGGGCGGATGCTAGCCAAGGCCGGAGCTTTGCGCAAGAACGAGTGGCTCCAGGTGGATTGGCGCGCAGCGCCAAGACGGTTGGGGGTGTTGGACGAAGCGCAGTTTGTGCCAAGCTGGAGCACCCCTCATCCGACCTTCTCCCACAAGGGGAGAAGGGAAGTCTCTCGCCAGCCTACCGATCGATCATCACCATGGTGCGCTCGCCGTAGCGCGGCCCGGCGACCTTGCCCGGCGCCAGCGCGTCGTCCAGCGTCGCCATCTCGGCGGCGTCGAGCTTGAGCGAAGCCGCGGCGACGTTCTCTTCCAGGTATTTTCTGCGCTTGGTGCCGGGGATCGGCACGATGTCGATGCCGAAGTCGCTCCCCTTGTGCAGCAGCCAGGCCAGCGCGATCTGGCCTGGCTTGACGCGCTTGGCCGCGGCGATGTCGAGTACCATGGCTGCCGCCTGCATGTTGGCGTCATAGTTGGCGCCCTGGTAGCGCGGGTCGCCGCGCCGGTAATCGCCCTCAGGATACTCTTCGGCGCGCCTGACGTCGCCAGTGAGGAAACCGCGGCCGAGCGGCGAGAACGGCACCAGGCCGATGCCGAGCTCCTTCAGCAGCGGGATGATTTCCGGCTCCAGATTGCGCTCCCACAGAGAATATTCGCTCTGCACGGCCGACACCGGATGCGCCGCATGTGCCCGGCGGATGGTGGCGGCACCGGCTTCCGACAGGCCGAAGAAGCGGACCTTGCCCTCGGCGATCAGCCTGCCGACCGCGCCGGCCACCTCCTCGATCGGCACCGCCGGATCGACGCGGTGCTGATAGAGGA
>NZ_JAMYSE010000149.1:0-10349 GCF_040321795.1 Mesorhizobium sp. M0244
CCAGCGTGACAAAACCGCCCCCGAGGCCACGGCCCGCGTCTGTCTCCCCGTCACTATACGGGGAGAAAGACGCTGGCAGGGCAATGAGGGGCGGCGCCGACCTTCTTGAACATCAACACCCCCCAGCTCAGTGCGGCGGCTTGTCTTTGAGGCTTGCGGCTGGCAGATTCCGGGCCGACTCTTTCATGGGCGCATGACCCCTGGCCAAAGGCGTTCACCTTTGGCATTTCATGCGCGGCTCCGGATCCTTTGTGCATGTCCTTTTCCGTCGCTACCTGGAACATCAACTCCGTCCGGCTGCGCATGCCGATCGTCGAGCGCCTTCTTGGGGAGCAGGCGCCGGACGTTCTCTGCCTGCAGGAAACCAAGGTTCCAGACGAATTGTTTCCGGAGAAGGCCTTCCGCAAGCTCGGCTACGAGCACATCGCCTTCCATGGCCAGAAGGGCTATCACGGCGTTGCGACCATAGCGCGCCGGCCGATCGAGATCGTCGAAAAGCGCCGCTTCTGCGAGATCGAGGACAGCCGGCATCTATCGGTCACCGTCAAGGCCGGCGGCAAGACGATCCTGCTGCACAATTTCTACGTTCCGGCCGGTGGCGACGAGCCAGACCCGACCGTCAACCGCAAGTTCAAGCACAAGCTCGATTTCGTTGCCGAAATGAATGCCGTCCGCGCCGAGCATGACGATCACTCCGGCTCGATCCTGGTCGGCGATCTCAACATCGCGCCGCTCGAGCACGATGTCTGGTCGCACAAGCAGCTCCTCAACGTCGTCAGCCATACGCCGGTCGAGACGGAAAATTTCGAGGCGATGCGGCTCGCCGGCAACTGGGTCGACCTGATGCGGCTCAATGTCCCTTACGAGCAGAAGCTCTACACCTGGTGGAGCTATCGCGCCCAGGATTGGCAAGCCTCAAATCGCGGCCGGCGCCTCGATCATATCTGGTCGTCGCCAAACCTTGTGCCGCATTTTGCCGGCTATGAAATCCAGCGGCTGGCACGCGGCTGGGAACGGCCCTCGGACCATGTGCCGGTGATCGGACGCTTCGACCTGGATTAGTTTTGTCCGCCTTACGCAGCTCAGGGAAACCTGAAGGACTCGGCGATGTAGTCCGGGCGGGCGTTCAGCGAGGCGAAAACATCCTCCAGATCAGGCGTGTCCGCCAATATGCCTGACAGGACCAGCGTGGTCGCGACGCTGACGCCGATACCACCGGCGATGTCGTGTTCGACGCTGTCGCCGACGCAGACCACGCTGTCGCGATCCGGATTGTCCGCCAGTGCCAGGGCTGCCTCGAATATCTGCGGATAGGGCTTGCCGATGCGCGTGACGCTGCCGCCGAGGCTCTCATAGAGATCGGCGAGCCGGCCGGCGCCGAAGCGAGGGCCGACGGCAGTCAGCATGATCTTGTCGGGATTGGTGCAGAAGCATGGCACCTGCCGCGCTGCCGCCGGACCAAGAAGCCGGCGATAGTGGTCGAGGTCGTAACGGTCGCCCTCGCTGGCGGAAATCAGCACCAGTTCGGCATCGCTACCGTCCTTTGCCAGGACGAAGGGCAGGCCGTCGACCGCCGACCGGTCATTGTCGCGGCTGATCAGCAGGCATTTTGTCTCCGAGCGCAGGGCTCCGGATGCCGCCATTTCGTGGAACGAGCGCCACGCCACCTCGCCAGAGGAGACAAAGTGATCCCAGCTTCCCGGTTCGAAGCCGAGCTTCAGCAGGCGGCGCTCATTGGGTTCGGCCCGCTTGCCGGAATTCGAGATCAGCACGGTGGTCTTGCCGGCGCGCTTGAGCGCCGACAATGCTTCGACAGCGCCGGAATACGGGTTGGTGCCGTCGTGCAGCACGCCGAACTGGTCGACCAGGAACACCTGGTAGCGCTCGGCCAGCGCGCCGATGCCGTCGAGATGTTGAACTGCCGTCATAAAAGCCCCGCTGCGCTTGCGCCCATCAGCGCCAGCCGCGCCGTGCCGGCGGCGGCCTCATCCGACAGAGCCGGCAAGAGGGCGACGCCAAGCTTGCGCCGCCGGATCGCCGTCCAGGCCGGATTTGCCGCGCCACCACCGACGCTCCTGACCGATGTCAGCCGGGGTGCGCCGAGTTCAGCAAGCCGGCGATAGCCGAGCGCTTCGATCGCCGCAATACCCTCGAACATGGCTTTCAGATAATCGGCGTCGTCGGCAGGCCGCGGCTCGAGACGCGGCGGCAGCGCCGGATCGGCTATGGGGAAGCGCTCGCCGGGCACCGGCAGCGGGTAATAGTCGAGGCCGGTCTGCGTCGCGGGGTCGATTTTTTTGCTGAGTTCGATGATGCGGCCGACGGGAAAATGCTGGGCCAGCACCTTGCCGCCGGAATTCGAGGCGCCGCCCGCCAGATAGGTGTCTCCCAGCCTGTGGCTGTAGATGCCGAATTGCGGCGCCGAGATCGGCCGATCGGAGAGGATCTTGATGGTCAGCGATGAGCCGAGCGCAGTGACGCCGTCGCCCGCAGCCGTTGCACCGGTCGCCAGGAACGAGGCGCAGCCATCGGTGGTGCCGGCGACCACGACCACGTCATGCGGCAGGCCAAACAGATCCACGGTGCTCGGCGAGAGCGTGCCTGTGATGTCGCCCGGCCGGACAATGCGAGGCAGAAGGTCCATGTGCATGCCGGTTGCGGCGATCCAGTCCGGCCAGCGGCGGGCCTCGACGTCGTAGCCGGTTTTCAGGGCATTGTTCTCGTCACTGATGTCAAAGCGACCGGAAAACTGTCCCGCGATCCAATCGGCCTGGTGCAGCACCCTGATGATTTCGGGGACGACACCGGGCAGGCGCTGGAACCAGAGCGCCTTGGCAAGACCCGAGGTCGGGCCATGCGCGGCGCTCGCTGCCGGCGCCTGGCGAGCGACAGCGGCCAGGATAGCTTTGTCAGCGACCTTGTCGTTGTACATTAACGGCTCGGCCAGCGGCCGCCCGGCAGCCTCGACCGGCAGCAGCGTGCCCGAAGTGCCGTCGACGGCGATCGAGCGGACCGCGGTGCGATCGACCTGGGAAAGCAGCTCAGTCAGTGCTGCGCTTACCGCCGACCACCAGGTAGCGGGGTCGCGGGCGTTCTGGCCAAATCTGTCGAGTGGAACGGTGGACTGCGCGGCGATCGAAAAATCCGGGCGCATGGCGACGGCGCGCGCGCCGGATGTGCCGATGTCGATGCCGATGGCAAGTGGGCCGATTGAAAGCGACATGTCAGCTGCCGGCAGCATTGAGTTTCTGGCGATACTGCTCGGCGTCCCAGTTGATCAGTTCGTCATTCTCCGCCGCTGTCAGATAGTTCAGCTTCGCCGCGACGTCGACCCGCGCGGTCACGTCGGCGAGGCAGCGCTGCATGGCGTCGGCACCGGCGCTGGCGCCGCCGCGCATCAGCACGCCAAGGCCGGGAAACAGGATCGCCACCGGCGCCGTGCCGCACCGCCCGACGACGCGCTTCACGTCCTCGCCCGGTCTCGCCACGACCGAACCCTCGCCGAGAAAGATGACGTGGTCGGGGTAGAGGCTGCCCCCCGAAGCCATGCGGCAGCTTTCGGGGTCGATCGCCACCGCATGCGCCTCGACATCGCCCGGCGATCTGTAGCCGCTGTCGCCGGCCAGCGCCGTCAGCGCCGCGATGTCCGGCTCCGCCACCTGGCGTGGCGGCCGCGCCAGCAGCCGTGTCGCGCGACGCAGCAGCATGTCGGCCTCGGCGACGGTCTCGGCCGCAACGACCAGGCCGTGATTGCCGAGGATCAGGATGTCCACCCCGGGCCGCAAGCGCTCGGCGATGCCCTGGGCAAGCGGCAGTCCCGGCCGGCGATAGGGAACATAGGCCCATTGGTGGCCATCGAGCCGCCTGGCGACCTCGGCCTCGCAGTCGGCCTGCACGGCCAGCGAAATGGTCTCGACGCAGTGGACATGCAGAACGATGCGCTGCGGCATCAGCGCATGCACCGTGGTCTCGATCGACGGGCGCAGGCCGCGGGCATTGAGCGCTTCGATGGCGAAGGCCTGCGGCTGTTCGGCGGCCAGGTCGCGCCGTTCGATGGCTTCAAGCAGCGGCGGGATGCTGACCGGCACCATGATGTCCTCGGCCAGCGCGTCCTTTAGCCAGGTACCCGAGGCCTTGATCCACAGCGTGTCGCCGGCTTTCAGCGAGGTGTTGCCGCCGGCGGCCTGGGTCAGATGCGGGTCGTTGCCGATCTCGGCTGAAAGCGACCGCAGCGCTGCCAATTCCTGCGCATCCGCACTGATCGTCATCGGAAATTCCTCCACAAACCGGCCGCGTGGCCACGGCTTTGGACGTCCCGTTGCCGGGACGAGACTGACGCTGGTATCGCAGATGCGAGTAAGTTACGTCAACAGTGATGTTATCGCGTCAAATCACGCTTGCAATCCGAGGTGCGTTGAGTAAGTTGCACCAATTGCCACGCAAATGGCACTGGGGAGGCAAAGGGCATTGGGAGGTAAGGTTTGAGCGACTCCGGCCGCCAGCGTCAGATTGTCGAGCTTTTGCGGGACCGGCCTTTCGCATCGGTGCGGGAACTGCAGGAGCGGCTTGGCGTGTCGGCGGCGACGGTGCGGCGCGATATCGACAAGATCGACGAGGCCGGCGAAGCGCGCAAGGTCTATGGCGGCATCTCGGCGCTCGATGGCGCTTCGCAAGCCGGCGTCGCCTATGCCAGGCCCTATGACGAGAACCGCGACCTCGCCGTCGAGGCCAAGCGGCAGATCGCCGCTCTGGCGGCGACCATGGTGCGCGACGGCGACGCGGTCATCGTGCATGGCGGTTCGACCTGCTTCCATCTCGGCGTCAAGCTCGCCGACCGCAACATCCGGCTCTACACCAACTCGATGCCGCTCGCGGCCTATCTCAGCGACCACGGCCATTGCAGCCTGACCGTCGCCGGCGGCGAACTGCACCGTGAGCCGGGCATCATCCATTCGCTGACCCAGGCGGTGCCGTTCTACGCCTCGAAGTTCTTTCTCGGCGCGCAAGGCATCGGCCAGGAAGGCCTGCTGGAATCGCACCCGCTGCTGGTCCGCTCGATCGTCGAGCTCAGCCTGTGCGCCGACCAGATCGTCGTGCTGGCCGACAGCCGCAAACTGTCGATCCATGCGCGTAACGTGGCGCTGCCGCTGTCGCGGATCGGTACGCTGGTCACCGATGACGGCCTGTCCGACGCCGATGCGCGCGTGCTCGAAGACGCCGGCGTCATGGTGCGGATCGCCGCGTCCTCGGGAGGCGCCCAGTGAACATCGCGGTCCTCGATTTCGGCAAGACCAATTCGAAGCTGTTCGTCTTCGGCCAGGACGGGCGCATCCTTGACGAGCGCCGCACCCAGCCGAGCTGGATCCGCAAAGGCGGCTTCAGCGTGCTCGACGAGGCAGCGCTGCACGACTGGGCGGCCCGCGCCATCGATGACGCGGTCGACACGCATGGCGTGGACGGGCTGATGGTATCCGGCCATGGCTGCACCTTCGCGTTGATCGACGACGCTGCGCTGACGTATCCGATCCTCGATTACGAGCAGGAACCGCCAGCCGAAATCGCCGCGCGGATCGACCGCCGCATTCCGGATTTTGCCGAGACCTTTTCGCCGCGCCTGCCGCTTGGCTTCAATTACGGCCGCCACATGCTGTGGCTGAAGGAGGTGGAGCCCGACGCCTTCACCACAGCGAAATCGATCCTCGGCTACCCCCAATATTGGAGCTGGCGTTTTGGTGGTCGGCCGGTATCGGAAGTGTCCTATCTCGGCTGCCATTCGCATTTATGGGCGCCGCGCAGCCAAGATTTCAGTTCGCTGGTCGACGCAGAGGGCTGGCGCGGCCAGATGCCCGCCTTCGAGCGTGCCGGCGCGGTGATCGGCGAGCAACGCTTCGGCCAAGCCGCGAAGCCGGTCGCCATCCACAATGGCGTCCACGACAGCAATGCCGCGCTCTATGCCTATCGCCGGCAGCAGCTCGGGCCGGTGACCGTGGTCTCGACCGGCACCTGGGTCGTCGTGCTCAATCCGGACTGTCCGCTCGACGCGCTCGACGGTGAGCGCGACATGCTGGTCAACGTCGATATCGGTGGCGGCCCGGTGCCGACCATCCGCTTCATGGGCGGCCGCGAATTCGCGACGATCAGCGCCGGCTGGCAGGGTGCGATCGCGCCGTCCTCGATCCAGCGGGTGATCGACGCCGGCATCATCGCGCTGCCGAGCTTCGCGCCCGGCGGCCCGATGCCACACCGCCGCGGTGAACTGGTCGGGCGTACGCCCAATGCCGAGGAACGGGCGGCCATGGCGCTGCTCTATGTCGCGCTGATGGTCGATTTGTGCCTTGAGCTGATCCATTCCGACAATACGGTGATCGTCGATGGCGGCCTGAACAATGGCGGCATGCTTGCCGCGCTCTTGGCGCAATTGCGCCCCGGGCAGGCCTTCCTGCAAGGCGCAACGCTGGAGGGCAGCGCCACCGGTGCTGCGGCACTTGCCTTCGAAAGTGCCGGACGCGAATTTGCCACTGAGGCGCCGGAGGCGGTGCATGCGGCAAGCTTCAGCGGCCTTGCCGGCTACCGCAACGACTGGCGCGGCCTTGCCGCCGACCGGGGTGTAGCCAGCGCAGCTGCGGGAGGTGCACGATGAGCGCCGCCGCCCGGATCGAGACGGCCCGCCAGCCGGTGCTGGAAATGCGCCATATCTCCAAGACATTCGGCCCGATCCGCGCCTTGCACGATGTGTCGCTGACCGTCCATGCCGGCGAGCTGCACGCGCTGATGGGCGAGAACGGTGCCGGCAAGTCGACGCTGATGAAAGTGCTGTCCGGCGCCTACCGGCCGGATCCCGGCGGCGAGATCCTGATCGACGGCGTGCCGGCCGCCACCGGCGAGCCGATCAAGGCACGCGCCGCCGGCATTGCGGTCATCTATCAGGAGCTGTCGCTGGCGCCCAATCTGTCGGTGGCGCAGAATATCTTCCTCGGCAACGAGCCGCGACGGTTCGGCATCGTCGACCGCGAGCAGTGCAACCGGCGCGCCAGCGAGATCATCGCGCGGCTCGGCGTGACTTTTTCGGCGCGCACTCCCGTCGCCAGCCTGTCGCTCGGCGAGCGCCAACTGGTCGAAATCGCCCGCGCGCTGTCGACCAATGCGCGCATCATCGTCATGGACGAGCCGACCACGTCGCTGACCTCGCGTGAGACCGACCGGCTGTTCGAGGTGATCGCGACGCTGAAGTCGCAAGGTATCGCCATCATCTACATCAGCCACCGCATGGAGGAGGTCTACCAGCTCGCCGACCGCGTCAGCGTGCTGCGCGACAGCGGCTATGTCGGCACGCTCGATCGCGCTGATCTGAACGCCTCGCGCCTGGTATCGATGATGGTCGGGCGCGATCTGTCGACCTTCTACAAGAAGGATCACCGCCCGCCGGACAGCAAGCGCGCCGTCGCGCTGTCGGTGCGCGGCATGTCGGATGGCAATCTCATAAAAAATTGTTCCTTCGACCTCCACAAAGGCGAGGTGCTGGCTCTGGCCGGCTTGGTCGGTTCGGGCCGCACCGAACTCGCAAGGCTGATCTTCGGGGCTGACCGGCGCACCGCCGGCACGCTGGAACTCGGTGGCAAATCGATATCCATCAATTCGCCGCGCGAGGCGCTCGATGCCGGCATCGCCTACCTGACCGAGGATCGCAAGCAACTTGGCCTGTTCCTCGACATGTCGATCTCCGACAACATCAGCATGGGCGTGCTGGCAAAGGACGCGAAGGCCGGCGGTCTGCGCGACTTCAATGCTGCCGAAAAGCGCGCCGCCAAGGCGGTTTCAGACCTCTCCATCCGCACCAGCCCTGTGCAGGCCAATACCGGCTCGCTGTCGGGCGGCAACCAGCAGAAGGTGCTGCTCGCCCGCCTGCTGGAAACAGAGCCGCAGGTCGTCATCCTCGACGAGCCGACCCGCGGCGTCGATGTCGGGGCGAAGTCGGAGATCTACCGGCTGATCGACAATCTGGCCAAGAAAGGCATCGCCATCCTGATGATCTCCAGCGAATTGCCGGAGGTGATCGGCATCGCCGACCGCGTGCTGGTGATGCGCGACGGCACCATTGCCGGCGAGGTGACGGCGTTGGGAGGCGAGCCACTGCGGCAGGAAGCGATCATGGAACTTGCAACGGGAGCGGCTCAGCAATGACCGACAAGGTGGCCGACACGATGAAAGCGGATGACCGGGCGATCGGCAGGAGCACAAGGTGGCGCACTGCTATTGCCGCGCTCGGCATGCTGCCGATCCTGATCCTGCTGGCCGTCGGCTTCCAGTTCATCAACCCGCGCTTTTTCACCCAGACCAATCTGCTGATCGTCATGCAGCAATCGTCGATCAACATCGTGTTGGCGGCCGGCATGACCTTCGTCATCCTGACCGGCGGCATCGACCTGTCCGTCGGCTCGATCCTTGCCGCCTCAGCGATGGTGGCGGTGATGGTGTCGCTGGTGCCCGATTGGGGACTGCTGGGCGTGCCGGCGGCCATTCTCGTCGGCCTCGGCTTCGGCATCATCAACGGGCTGCTGATCGCCTATATCAAGCTGCCGCCCTTCATCGTCACGCTGGGGTCGCTGACCGCCGTGCGCGGCGTCGCCCGCCTGCTCGGCCAGGACACCACGGTATTCAACTCGGACCTGCCGTTCGACTTCATCGGCAACGGTTCGCTGTTCGGTATTCCCTGGCTGGTGATCATCGCGCTGGCGGTCGTGGTGCTGTCCTGGCTGGTGCTCAAGCGCACCGTGCTCGGCACCTGGATCTACGCCGTCGGCGGCAACGCCGAGGCCGCTAGGCTGACCGGCATCAAGGTGCCGCTGGTGCTGCTCTTTGTCTACGGCGTTTCCGGCCTTCTGGCCGGCCTTGGCGGCGCCATGTCGGCGGCCCGGCTCTATGCCGCCAACGGGCTGCAGCTCGGGCAGTCCTACGAGTTGGATGCGATCGCCGCGGTCATTCTCGGCGGCACCAGCTTCGTCGGCGGCGTCGGCTCGATCTGGGGCACGCTGATCGGTGGCCTGATCATCGCGGTGCTCTCCAATGGGCTCATCCTCGCCGGTGTTTCCGACATCTGGCAGTACATCATCAAGGGATTGGTCATCATCGTGGCGGTCGCCCTCGACCGCTACAGGCTCCAGGCAGGAGCAAGAACGTGATGGCCCTTAGTCGCCGGCAAGGAGCCGGTTTCATGTGTAACGCACCGTGAGAGGCGCGGGGCAATCGGAGGAAAGTAATGAAGACCATCGCTAAACTGCTCTGCGGCGTCGCCCTTGCGGCCGCCGTCATCGCGCCGGCATCGGCCAAGGATTTGAACAAGGTCGGCATCTCGGTCGGCCTGCTCGGCAACCCGTTCTTCGTCGCCACCATCAAAGGCATCGAGGACGCGGCCAAGAAGATCAACCCGAACGTGCAGGTGACGTCGGTATCGGCCGACTACGACCTCAACAAGCAGGTTTCGCAGGTCGATTCCTTTATCGCCGCCGGCGTCGACGTCATCATGCTCAACGCCGTCGATGCCAAGGCGATCGCGCCGGCGGTGAAGAAGGCGCAGGCGGCCGGCATCGTCGTTGCCGCTTTCGACGTTTCGGCGCCGGGCGCCGACGTCACTGTGATGACCAACAACGTCAAGGCCGGCGAAGAGGCGTGCCAGTATCTGGTCGACCATACCGGCGGCAAGGGCGACTACGTCATCCTCAACGGCCCGTCGTCATCGTCGATCTTGGAGCGGGTCAAGGGCTGCAAGGACGTCCTGGCAAAACACCCCGACATCAAGATCCTTTCCGACGACCAGAACGCCGAAGGCTCACGTGACGGCGGCCTGAAAGTGTTCCAGTCGCTGCTGACCCGTTTCGACAAGATCGACGCGGTATTCGCCATCAACGATCCGACGGCGATCGGCGCCCAGCTTGCGGCCAAGCAGCTCAACCGCTCGGAGTTCATCTTCACCGCGGTCGACGGCGCGCCCGATATCGAGAAGGAACTCGCTTCCGGCACGTCGATGATCAAGGCCTCGGCCTCGCAGGATCCCTACGTGATGGCCGGGCAGTCGCTGACGATGGCGGCTGACTTGCTTGCCGGCAAGAAGCCGGCCGAGCCCACCGTGCTGCTCGACCCGAAGCTGATCACGGCCGGGAACCTGAAGGACTACAAGGGCTGGACCGCGGCTCGCTAAGCCTCCCAAGCCTGGTGGGGGGGGGGGGGGCGGGGCCGCCCCCCCCGCGGGGGGGGGCGCGCCCGGGGGGGGGGGGGGTGTAGTTTTTGTGTACGCACCCCAAAACCCCACGCAGCGACCGGCGCCGCGCGCGGGGGGGGGGGGGGGGGGGGGG
>NZ_JAMYSE010000150.1:0-10140 GCF_040321795.1 Mesorhizobium sp. M0244
GCTCGTACTTCATGCCCAAGCGGGTCAAAGCGGCCCGCATCTGAATCCTGCCTCTGTCAAGCAAGGACAGTCGTGCGGTGCTCGTGACGCTTACGGTCGACGGACTGGGCGGCGTCTCCGAAGGACGCACGTTCGAGAAGCTCGGCGAAGCGCTTGTCGGAGCGTCCGTGGCGAAGAACATGGGAAGCCGCTTTCACCCGGCGCACGGCCAGGTCCGCCAGGCGACCGCAATGCACAATGATGTCACCTACGCGGTCGTGGGACGGCTGAGGCCGACCGGTACCGCCTGGGACCGAGCCGTCATCGTTCCGATCGAAGCGGTCTGGCACATTCATGAACGCGATCGGGCGGGAACAGGATCGCCGCTCCTGCAGGCTGCCGCCCAAGGGGCCGCAGAGACAAGCGAGTTCGACCAGCCGATCCATCCGGAGGCCGTCCTCGATCCATCCACACCCGGCCTGCCAGCCATCGTGGTGAAACCGCGTACGGTCGCTGACGCCTATAAGCTGCGACAGGCGCACCGCAACGATCGGACCGTCGCGATCTTCCCGGGCGAGGTGCTGACGAGGCTGTACGGGACGCTCGGCGATGCGCGACGCGTGCTTTCCTTGGTGGCCGGCGGAGCGCAGGCGCTTGTCGCCGCCGCGATCCTGCTTGTCGTGGTCCTTCACGTCATGCAGCGGCGCCGGCAGATTGGTGCCTTGCGCGCGTTCGGGACGCCGCGCGCGGTGGTGTTTGAAATCGTCTGGCTGGAGACGTTCGCAATCATCGCAGCAGGGGTGCTTCTCGGCTTCGGGCTGGGCTACACGGCCGCCAGGACGGGTGCGCACCTCTTGAGCGGAGCCAGCGGCTTTACATTGCCGGTCGAGTTCCGCAGCGAGGACTGGCAGTCCGCCCTTGTGTTATTGGCTGTCACGGGTCTGATCGCTCTGGTGCCGGCGATGCTTGCATACCGGCAATCGCCGGCGCAGGCACTCAGAAACTGAACCGATTTGTGCTCATCAAAAATTCTCACCGCAGCCCGAATTAGGAAACTGCTCGTCCTTGCAAACGGTTTCGTCAAAGCCAACAAAACCTATGCCCAACGCTCTATCGCGATTGACACCCAAGACAGTCGTCGGTTCAGGTTGCCGGAAGATCGTGACGGACGCAAAGGAAGTGCAATTGGCTGAAATCGGGTGGAGCGAGGCGGCGATCCTAGGAGTGGTTCAAGGACTGACGGAATTTCTTCCGATCTCCTCAAGCGCGCATTTGCGGATCGTTGGTGAATTCCTGCCACCGGCCGGCGATCCCGGCGCCGCATTTACCGCCATTACGCAGATCGGGACCGAGATCGCGGCCCTGATCTATTTCCGCCATGACATTATCTGCATCATCGCCACATGGCTGCGTTCCCTGGCCGGCCGCCGTGAACGGCTGGACCCGGATGCCCGCATGGGATGGCTGGTGATCATAGGAACCCTGCCGATCGGCATCCTAGGACTATTGCTGAAGAACCTGATCGAAGGTCCGGCCCGCAACCTCTATCTCACGGCAACCATGTTGATCGTCTTCGCTGGTTCTCGCGGCCGCCGACCGGCTGGGCGCCAAGCGCAAGGCTTTGCGCGATCTGGGCTGGCGGGACGGCTTTCTGTTCGGCGCCGCCCAGGCGATGGCCCTCATCCCGGGCGTTTCGCGATCGGGAGGCACTATAAGCGCCGGACTGCTGATGGCTTACACGCGAGAGGCCGCCGCCAGGTATTCGTTCCTGCTGGCGATACCTGCCGTGCTCGCCTCAGGCTTCTTCCAGCTCTATGCGAGTTGGGGGGCAGACAGTCCGGTCGGCGCCGGTCCGACCGCGCTGGCCACCCTGCTGTCCTTCGCGGTCGGCTATGTCGCGATCGTGGGTTTTCTGAAGCTAGTCTCGACGCGCAGCTACATACCCTTCGTCTATTATCGGATCGGGCTCGGCGCCTCGATATTTCTGCTTCTTGGCGCCGGTCTCCTGTCAGCGTCCTGAGATTATTTCGTGCCGCTGACGAGAATGTTCTGTTGGGATTCGATCGCTTCCCAATGGCCGGAGTTGGATCGCGACTGGCGCTTCAGGTAGGTATATCCGGTGTCCGACCACAGCAGGACCTTCGGCTCCAGATTGTCGAGAATGAAGTCACCGGCGGTCGTGTTGACGCTCAGCATCGCGTGCCCCTCGCCGCTCGACTGCCTGACCACCGTTATCCAAAAGGTTTTGCGGGGGCACGCCCTGTCTCATCAGTTCGCGACGTTTTTCCAGCACGATGTCGTCGCAGTCGCCAAATCCCTTATAGGGATACTCCCATTTCTCCTCGACACCGGGTATCTATGTCCGTCATGGCCATGATCGTCGTGTTGGCCCTGTTGTTGATTTCGATCAGCGTCTCACACAAGGAGCGGGTCAGTTCGACGGGCTTCGGGTCGCGCGTGACGATCGAGCAATCATCGCGATAGTTCCGACAGTATTCGTAATGACCGATCGCTGCGTTGTCCGTCCGTTTGTTCGCATGAATGTGAGCTGCCCTGCATTCGCCGACCATGACCGATGACTTTTGCGATCGCTGGTAGGCGTCAACGTATCCGTAAACCACCGCGTCAAGCCGGTGAGCGACATGGAACACAATGGAGTTCCAGAATATTGGTCCTATCCTGACGATAATCTGGGTGATTGCGAGGATTATGCACTGGAAAATCGGCGAACGCTGATGCGAAAGGCCTTCGCGTCTCCAGTCTGCTCTTGACGGCAGTGCGCAAGTCCGATGGCGAAGGGCACGCTGTATTGGCGGTTCGAACCGACAAGGGCGATTTCATTCTCGATAATCTGACCAATAGGGTTCGTCCCTGGTACGAGACGAACCATCACTACCTGAAGCGCCAAGCGGAATACAACACGAGACGGTGGGTTTCCATCTTAAGCGAAGACAATCTTCTCGTCGGCGCGCTTAGGTAACGCGATGCCGAACATTTTTTCCAGCGTCCTTGCATCCGAACATCCGAACACCTTGCCGGCTCGCAAAACCTCCGCCTCTCTGTTATAGGCTCGAAAGCACACTGCCATGACCATATGACGGCACACTCTGCATCCCTTCACGGAGCCGGAGGCTGCCAACGGAGCCTCATGCCAACAGCCAAGCTGCAGCCCTTTTTCATGACGGTGACGATCGTTGCAACTTGTGTCGGAACGGCCCCAGCCGTGGCGCAGACTGTCACAGTCGTCCCGACGGGCAATCGTCTTGCCGAGCAACCGGTGATCCCAAGAGCGTCCGCGCTTCGTTCCAAGGCATTCAACACGACGTACGAGGAGAAGTATCGGGCCATAACCGCCTTGATACGGGACGACCGCAAACTCGTCGGCAAGATCAGGAAGGCGGCGCTCGCCTATGGCATCGATCCGATCCACATCGTCGCGGCTCTCGTCGGAGAGCACACCTACAATATCAGCGTGGTCGACTCGGTTCAGACCTATTACGTCAAGGCGCTCGCCTATGCCGATCTGAAGTTCTCCTTCAGCTACAGGGGCACTCCGGTCCAGTCATTCGTCCAGCGGCCCGAATTCGCATCCTGCTCTTCTCTCGAAAGCAGCGCGCTGATTTGGAGCTGCCGTGACCAGGTCTGGGAAGAGACATTCCGGGGTCGCAAGGTCGATGGCGTCGACTACGAACCCATCACGTTCCAGCGGGCCTTCTTCCAACCCTTCTATGCGGGGCAGACCTTCGGCCTGGGACAGATAAGCCCGCTTGCAGCCCTGCAGGTCACAGACATGGTCAGCCGGGTCAGCAAGCTTCCCCGATTGTTGCCCGATCGCCCGCAGGCGATCTATCGCGACGTCATGGATCCTGATCGCAGTCTTGTTTACATCGCCGCGATCATCCGGGATTCGATCGATGCCTATCGGGAACAGGGGTTCGATATATCCGGTAATCCCGGAATCACCGCCACGCTCTACAATGTTGGCCAGCCGCGCAGACGTGCACGTGAGTTGAGGCAAGCCGTGACCGACAAGACCGGCCGCACCCTGCCCGTCGAGAACTATTACGGCTGGCTCATCAACGACAGGCTCGAAGAACTCAAGGCGCTTCTCACCGATGGCACGAAATGATCGTGGTTGGTGGCCGGACACTCGCGAACCTGCGTCGGATGGCAGGACAGATTTATGCCGGAAAAGCTGGCTGTCATGAGACCAATTCCGCTTGCATTTGGCGAACATCTATCGACATCAGATGGAAGCAAACAGTGCACTCAAGCGAACTCATAAAGCGCGCCGGAATTGCCGGTCGCGTGCAAGATGGCCAAGCGAGGTATCGTGTGTCGATAACCATGCGGCTCCAAACTGAGAATGGCTTACCCAGCGCGACGCTCTGAAAACCACATATTTGAAAGACAAGGTGGCGTTTGGCATGCGCCTCTACGGCTTGACTGACTGAGGGGGTGACATCGCCATGCTTGATCCGATCGTGAATTTCTTCACCCGGATTTTCCAGTGGATCGGCCGCGGCATCGGCTTAGCCATCGGCGTCATCCTGTGGCCGTTCGTGTGGGCCGGGCGTTGGTATACGCAGCGCGGCTGGATCCTGAAGGCAGTGGTCGGCCTGGCGCTGCTGATGCTGATCGGCCTCTACGCCAATTTCTTCTACGCCACCCAGTGGTGGAACAATTTCAACCCGAACTATCCCGACACCTATATATTCGAGAAGCGCAACCTGTCGGCCGGCGAGCAGGTCGCCGCCGGTGCCGGCACCGACGCCGCCAGGACCTGTGGCAATTCGGCGATCGCCCAGTTGGCGGCCGACCTGACCGACTTCAACGTCAACCAGAATGCCTGGGTGTCGTCGATGATCCTCTACAAGCTCGGCCTGTTCGGCATCGACTGGGACCACACGCCGTGGATGGACAACAAGGCCTCGTTCCAGCGCGGCATCAACCAAGCGGTGCGGCGCACGGCGACCGAGCTTGCCGACAATCTCGGCCGCGTGCGCACCACTTCGCAGATCGACGCCGATCTTCAGGACGCGCGCGGCAATCTGCAGTTCGATGAAGAGACCTGGTATTTCGGCCTGAACCCGTTCGGCCCGAAGACGCCGACGCCGAGCTACTATCGCGATGCGGTGCGCAAGCTGCGCGCCTTCAACGCCCGGCTGGAAACCTGCCAGACGGTGTTCGATGCCCGCGCTGACAATCTCAAGCAGTATATCGACCGCATCTCGTCCGACATCGGTTCGACCTCGGCGATCCTCAAGGAGCGCGCTGAGCACTACAACAATGGCTGGTTCGACACTCGCGCCGACGACCGCTTCTGGTTCGCCTATGGCCAGCTCTATGCCTATTACGGGCTGATGAAAGGCGCCGAGGCCGATTTCGAGGACGTGATCAACGAAAAGCACCTGCAGAGCCTGTGGGACACGATGGACTCGCAGTTCGTCTCGGCGCTGCGCATCCAGCCCTTCATCATCGCCAATGGCCGCGAGGATGGCTGGCTGTTGCCGAATCACCTAACGACAATTGGCTTCTACATGTTGCGCGTGCGCTCGAACCTGGTCGAGATCAGCAACGTTCTTGCGCAGTAACTCGGTGGATGAAGCGCTCGAGGGCATCGAGGCATTGGGACCGGTAACTTCTCTGGGGTGAGCGCGGCCACGATTTGTTAGCGCCGACTGGGCCATCACCGTTACTTTGTTTAAGGCGGCGGCGATGGCGGTGGAATGGACGATCACGATCGAGAGCAGGAACGAATTCGGCGATGTCGAAACGAGGTCCGGATCGACAAAAGCGATGAGCGTCCGCGTGGCGGAGACCTTGACCTGTCGATCGAGGATGGCAAGAAGATCATGACCGCCCTGCAAACAGCGGTCGCGACCTAGGAGGCGAAAACCTACACCCTGTTTCGACGGGTCTGTCCGGATTGCCACAATTTTCGGCCAGTCAAGGACTATACGACGCGTCGAATTCAAACGGTGTTCGGCACAGTGGAGGTTCGCAATCCCCGCTGGGTGTTGTGCCGGGATTGCCATCCAGGGATGGACGCCGCATCCAATGATCGAGGTTCCCGACCTGTGAGGGAAGTGCATGAATGGACCGGCTTTGCGGATAGCTTCACGCATGTTCGCATCGGCGACGTCCCAAGAAATGTCTCGGCCATGCTGGCCGGCGTACTGGCGGATGCGACCAACCTTGGTCCGAAACGGATGGCCAGCGCGTCCAAAGGCATCAGCGCTCACCAGATCAGTTGGATGAGAACCTTCCATGCACGGTCGGAGACCTACCGCGCGGCGCAGGCCTGCGTGACGGACGCACACACCCGCCATCCGCATTCTCGCCTTTGGGGCAATGGCACGACGTCATCATCTGACGGCCAATTCTTCCGCGCGAGCGACCGAGCCGCAAAGCGCGGCGACATCAATCTGCATTACGGCAGCGAACCCGGCTCAAAGTTCTACAGCCACCTTTCCGATCAGTACGGCTACTTCAGCATTCTGCCCATCAGTCCGACCGAAAGTGAGGCTGCTTATGTGCTCGATGGGCTATTCGATCAGGACACGGTCCTCGACATCCAGGAACACTTTACCGATAGGGGCGGCGCGAGCGATCACATCTTCGGTCTGTTCGCCCTCATAGGCAAACGCTTCGCGCCGCGACTGTGCAACCTCAAGGACCGGAAATTCCACACGTTCGAGAAAGGCGATGCATACCCGGCGCTGTCGAACCACATCGGGGCGCCGATCAACACCACCCTGATCCTCGAGCACTGGGATGATCTCCTCCATCTGGCGGCGTCGATCACCACGCGATCCTTAGTGCCGTCCACGATCCTGAAGAAACTATCCGCATCTCCGAAGGAAAGCCAACTCGCACGAGCGCTACGGGACTCGGCCGGGTCGAGCGATCGCTGTTCATGATCGAATGGTACTCAAGTTCGGCGCTACGCCGGCGTTGCCAGGCCGGCCTCAACAAGGGTGAGGCTGCGCATAAGCTGAAGCGCGCCGTTTTCTTCCACGAGCGTGGTGAAATCCGTGACCGGTCGTTCGAAAGCCAGGCGTTCCGCGCCTCCGGCCTCAACCTCGTCGTCAGTGCGATCGTAGGAATACGGTCTATATCGAACGGGCCGTTACCTACTTACGCAAAACGCATCGCGAGATTCCGGATCATCTGCTCAAGCACGTATCGCGGCTGAGTTGGGAGCACATCAACCTGACCGGCATCTACACCTGGGATGCAGAACATCAGATGCCTGAAGGATTCCGTTCGCTCAGACTTCCGGCTCGGTTACGCCACGCCGCATGACGTTCATGCTCCGTTCGACGTTAGCGTGTCGCTGGGAACGGTTCTTGTTCCGACCCCCTACTCGCTGGGTTACACAAGCAGCCAACTGTTCCGACGGGTCCTATTTCCCCAGGTGGCCCTCACGGCAATTCCCGAGCTGACCACCTCGATGATGGTCATCATGAAGGCGCTTTCACTCGGATTCGCCATCGAGGTCGTCGATATCTTCGCGCAGTCCCAACTGACCGCCGCGCTGAACTTCTACTACCTCGAAGCCTTTGTGATTGCCGTCGTGATCTACATGGTGATCGCCTATGTCGTCATACAGATCGCCGACAGGCTGGAGCAATCCCTCCGGGTGTGGACGTGAGGCATGCATGTGGGACAGGATCGCCAAGCTTCGGGATTACTCTCGTCACGGTAGGGGCCGCCGACCGTCGCGCGCGCTGGGCGCGCTATTTCTCATCGCCGTTGGCCTCTATGTCGGATACCATGGCTGGACAGGACTATCCGCCGCGGGGGCCTGATGCGCTCATGCTTCAACCCAAGACCGCAATCCGAGATAGCGAGCCAATCATGAAATCCGAGACAGCAGCCACGGAAAGCGTTGAGCCGGCGCCTAAGACGGTTCCATCGGGTTGGCGAGTGTTGATGACGCGCGAACGCTGGACCGAAGTCGCGCGCATCCTTTTTACCGGCTTGATGGCGTTGCTGTATTGGCAGCAGCTCATTCCAATACAAGCCTTGTGGGTGGCGGTTGCCATCGGCTTGTATCCGCTCGTCAAGACCGGCGTCGTTGATCTCGTAAAAGAGCGCAAGATCGGTACCGAAATATTCGTCACCATTGCCACGGTGGTGGCGCTGATCGGAGGCGAGACCGTCGCCGGCGCGGTCCTCATGGTGATCATTTTGATCGCGGAGTTCATCGCCGATGTGAATATGGAACGAGCGCGAGCCTCGATCAAAGACCTGATCGGCTCAGTGCCGCAGGTGGCGCTTGTGCGGGACGCAGGTGGCGAACGCATGGTCCCGATCGAGAATTTGCGCGCGGGCGACGTTGTCTTGGTGCGGGCCGGCGAGAAGATCCCGGTCGATGGCACCGTCGTCGGTGGAGCGGCTTCGGTCAACGAAGCATCGATCACAGGAGAGAGCATTCCGAAGGACAAGAGCGATGGCGCCGATGTCTTTGCCGGAACCATCGTCGAATCCGGCGCCCTCGACATCGAGACCGAGAAGGTTGGTGCCGACACCACCTTTGCCCGCATCATCAGTCTGGTCGAGAATGCCGAAGCGGAACAGGCACCCGTCCAGAAACTGGCGGATAAGGTCGCGTCATGGCTGATCCCGGTCGTGCTGATCTTCCTCGTTGCGGTTTATCTTTATACCCGCGACGTTCGGATGATCGTCACTCTGCTGATTTTCACATCACCTGCCGAACTCGGATTGGCGACTCCTCTGGTGATTATCGCAGCCATTGCGCGAGCCGCACGCAGTGGAATTCTGGTCAAGGGGGGCGTCTATCTGGAGTCTTTGGCCAAGGTCGACGTCCTGGTGTTCGACAAGACAGGCACCCTGACGGCGAACAAGCCCGAGGTTGTCGGCGTGGAGATGCAGGACGGCACGCTTTCGGAAGCTGATCTGATCAGCCTTGCCGCCGCCGCCGATCGGCGCTCCGCTCACCCCTTGGCGAAAGCGGTCGTCAACTATGCCGCCCGGATGAAAATCGATGTCCCGGAACCGGAGCAGTACGAGCAGTTGCAGGCGCGCGGTGTGAAGGCGACGGTCTCCGGACGCACCGTGCTGGTCGGGAATGCATTGTTGTTGCGCGAGGCCGGCGTGCCGCTTTCCGATGCGATCGAAAAGGGCGGACAGACGCCGGTTCACGTCGCGGTCGATGGGAAATTCGCTGGCGTGATTTTTATTGCCGACACATTGCGACCAGGTGCGCGCGAAGCGCTGGCAAAGCTCCGTGCAACCGGGGTCAAGCGCATGGTGATGGTGACGGGTGACAATGAGGCCACAGCGCGGACCATCGCCAACGAGCTCGGCGTGGATGAAGTGCGTGCCAATCTGATGCCGCAGGACAAGGTCGCCGCCATCGCCGAATTGCAAAAGCAGGGCCATCGCGTGGCGATGGTCGGCGACGGGATCAACGACGCGCCGGCGCTGGCACGCGCCGATGTCGGCATTGCGATGGGGGGCGGCGGCACGCAGGCAGCGCTGGAAGCCGCCGACATCGCATTGATGAAGGATGACCTGGCAAGAATTGTCAGCGCCCGCGCGATTGCGCGACGCGCTTACCGGACAATTCAGGAGAATATCTTCGTCGGCGTTGGTGTTGTGCATGTTTTGGGCATTACCGCAGCGCTGATGGGCTGGATCGGTCCTATCCAGGCAGCGATTTTGCACTTGGGGCCAGATGTCCTGGTGTTCCTGAATTCGGCAAAACTGCTGCGCGTTCGAATCCAAGATGTTTAAGCGCATCTCTTTGAAGCCTAAGGCTTCGAACCGAACTAGCCAAAGCGGTCATTCGATTCGTCCGATCGGATGACTGCTACTGGCGCATGTGGTCGGTTGGCGCGTTCATAGATCAGATTGCCTGATGAGGCTCGGGAAGGTCCGGCCGGGGTGGAAAACCGCCGTTCAGCGCCCTATGCGAGCACGAAATTCGGCAGTCGAATTGGTGCGTGGAAACGGTTCGGAAGGCAACTGTACATCGAGAAAGGCACAAAGCGGCTCCCATCCTTCGGAGACTTGATACGTGAGAAGGCGTTCAGGCGGCAGCGTTGATTTCACGGAAGCGTTATGTGCTTCATAGACAGCGATTGCGTGATCACGGTTATCAAATCGACCGCCAAAGACAGTGTTTCCAAC